>NZ_JBYSZY010000073.1:0-28421 GCF_058787635.1 Variovorax sp. FW305-3-2-15-B-LB1
CATCCCCCCCATGAGAATCCTGCTTGTCGAAGACGAAGCCGACCTGGCGCAGGCGCTCGCGTCGGCGCTGCGCCAGAACCAGGCGGTGGTCGATGTGGCGAGCTCGCTGCGCGCGGCCGAGGAGGCCGCGCTCGGCGCGCCCTACGACGTGGTCGTGCTCGACCGCGGGCTGCCCGACGGCGACGGCCTCTCGCTCGTCGCGTTCCTCGCGCAGAACCACATCGCCTGCGCCGTGCTCGTGCTCACCGCCATGACCGACGTGGCCGAGCGCGTGCTGAGCCTGGACGGCGGCGCCGACGACTACTTGGCCAAGCCCTTCTCGATGGACGAGCTGCTGGCCCGCGTGCGCGCACTGGCACGCCGCCCCGCGGTGCGCGCCAACTTCATCATGACGCTCGGGCAGCTGCGCTTCGACCACCACACGCGCCAGGCCCACGTGGGCGAGGCCTGCCTCACGCTGCCGCGGCGCGAGCTGCTGGTGCTCGAGACGCTGCTCGAACACCGCGGCCGCACCGTGCTGCGCGAGGCGCTGCAAGACCGCGTGTACGGCCACAAGGACGACATCCAGTCGAACGCGCTCGACACGCACGTCTCGCGCCTGCGTTCCAAGCTCGACAAGGCCGGCGCGCAGGTCGAGATCCATGCGATCCGCGGGGTGGGCTATCTCATGTGCGCGCCGCAGTCGGCATGAGCGCAGCGCCGGGCCGCCCCAAGCAAGCTCGCGCCGCAGTGCGAAGCACGAAGGCATACCAATGAGCTTGCTTTCGCTGCGCTGGCGGCTGATCTGGAGCCTCATCCTCTTGCAGGTGGTGGTCGGCCTGCTGGTGATGGGCGGCTTCCTCGGTTTGGCGTGGGCGCTGGGCCGCGTGGTCGACGAGACCGGCCACGAGACGGTGGCCGCCATCCAGCGCGCCTTGATGCGCGGCACCGACGGCCAGCTGGTGGTCGAGCCCACGAGCGCGCTGCGGCGGCTGCAGAAGGCCGACCCGCAGTTCTGGTTCATCGTGCGCGACCCGCACGGTGTGCAGCTGCGCCACGGCGAGGTGCCGCCCGCCTACCTGCGGCTGCTCGATGCGCTCGACGACACCGAGCGCGTAGCCATCGACCCCGAGAGCGACGGCACCCGCCCCAAGGCCCGTTTTGAGCGCATCGAATCGCGTGCCGGTCCGGTGGCGGTGATGGCGCAGACCGGCGGCCCGCTCACGGTGGAGAACACGCTCAAGGGCACCGGCATCGCCTTCCTGTTCCTGGTGGCGCCGATGGCGCTCGTCACCTGCCTGGGCGTGATCCTGGCGACGCCGTTCGTCGTGAAGCGCGGCCTGAAGGGCGTGGTGGCCACGGCGGAGCATGCCGAAGGCATCGACGTGCACGAGCGCACCACGCGCCTGCCGCTGGCCAACGTGGCCAGCGAGATCCGTCCGCTGGTCAACGCGGTCAACCGCGCCTTCGACCGGCTCAACGAAGGCTACGACCGGCAGGAGCGCTTCCTGGCCGACGCCGCGCACGAGCTGCGCACGCCGATCACCACGCTGCAGATCCACCTCGAAGGCCTGCCCAACGACCCGCTGAAGATGAAGCTCATGCAGGCCTCGGCGCGGCTGGCCACGCTGGCCGAGCAGCTGCTCGACCTGCAGCGGCTGGACCACGGCCTGTCGCTCGACCAGCAGGTGGAACTGAAGTCGCTGTGCGAGCGCGTGGCGGCCGACATCGCGCCGCTCGCCATCCGCAGCCGCTGCACGCTGTCGGTCGATGCGCCGCAGCCGCTCACGGTGCGCGGCGACGCGCCTTCGCTCGAGCGCGCGCTCACCAACCTGATCCAGAACGCCATCGAGCACGGCGGGCCGGGCTGCGACATCCAGGTGCGGCTGTGCGAGCCCTCGTGCATCGAGGTGCGCGACTCGGGCCCCGGCATTCCCGAGGCCGACCGCGAGCGCGTGGTGGCGCCGTTCCACCGGCTCGTGCCGCGCGGGCGCGGCGCCGGGCTGGGCCTGCACCTCGTGGCCGAGGTGGCGCGGCTGCACCGCGGCCAGCTGAGCATCGGCTCGAGCGAATCGGGCGGCGCGAAGATGCGGCTCGAACTGATGAACCTCGAGGCCTGAAGAAGACCCGCTTGTCATGAACGCCATCGACCGGCTGCCGGAACCCACGAACCTTGCTGGCGCGCAGGCGCTGATCGCGCGCGTGCAGGCGATGCTCGATGCCGAAGGGGTGGCGATGCGCGCGCCGCCGCCGGAGCCGACCACCTGCTGCGGGCGTGGCTGCAATGGGTGCGTGTGGGAAGGGTGGCTGGCGGCGGTGGCTTATTGGCGGGATGAGGCGTCGCTGCTGCTGGGTTAGTAGACGCGGGGGCGCAGCACCTTGATTGCTTCCGCACCCGCCAGATGGTCGACAAAAAGATGCTCTGCGAAAAGGTAGCGCCCCACCACGCTGCGCAGATCAGGTGACTCGCACACCGTCACGGTCTCATGGCGCTCGGTGTACATGAGTTGGAAGGCCGGACCTTCCTTCAGCATGTAGAAGCAGCCATCGCTGCTGATTCGCTCGGCCCTGATCCTGCCTTCGTACCAGCGGGTGGCCATCGCATGGTCGACCAGCGCGTCGGCGTCGATGGTGAATACCGCTCGGCACTCGTCGGGCGTGAAGTCATCACGCAGGGCTGTGCCGTTCTCGCCGTTGTAGGCCTCGTGGATCAGGTCCGAGGCCGTGTTGTGCAGCAGGGCCTCGAGCTGCGCGTGGCGGTCCGGAGGCTGCACCATCTGGTAAGGGACGATCAACGGAGGCGTGGCAAGGCTGGCGATGTGGAAAGGCTCGACACCCGTTTCCAGGCTGGTGGAAAGCTTCAGGTACCAACGCTCCTGTGCTGCGCGCGGTGTCCTGCGAGTGGCTGTCACGCTGCCGGCATAGTGCACGCGGCGTTCGCCTGTGCCGGTGGGCGTCGATGGAGCAGCATCGGCACTGCCCGTGCCCCAGAACTGATCCCTCAACGACCAATCACCATCCGCCGGATCGTTCAGGGTCTGGACGATGAGGTCCGCGAGGATCTGCGGCGGTGCCTGCGCGGGCTGGCCATCGACGGACACCGGCACCATGGCATCGACCCTGAACGCCATCGGCTCGCCGAGGCGAAAGCTTTCGTCGCGACCGACGTGGATCGCTTCGAGCGCCTGGCGTCTCGGCGGCGGCAGGGCGCGCCGCACGAGGGAATAGACGGCCACCAGCGTCAGCACGCCGAAGATCGGAAACACCGGCAGCCCCACCAGCAGCCACAGCAGGTTCCAGCCTCCTTCCAACGACCAGCGCAGTGCGTTGAAACCGAAGGCAGCAAAGAAGGCCAGCACCGCCAGCGCGACCAGCGAACCCAGCCAGTCGGTGACGCTGGTTCGTGAAGGGGCATTTGAAGGCGGCGGCGCCGGAGATGTCCACGCCGTGTCATGCCGCTGCACGATGCGCGGCAGGCCGATCACGCGCGGGTCGGGCAGCGGCGTCCAGAAGCTGTCGTCCTGCGCAGCCAGCGCGATCGTGCGAACGCCATCGCGGTGTTCAAGCTGCAGCGCTGCCTGCGCGACGCCGTCCTGCGCCGCGTCTTCAAAGCTCAGAGGGCGCGCATCGGGCACGCGGTGGTAGCGGCGCTTCTCGACATCGACGATCAGCGCATCCGCACCCGCCGATGCCGCATGAAAGCGCTCGTCAGAAGACGCAAGGCCTTCCGACAGCGGCAGCGCCAGAACCCGCGCGAGGACATCAAGGTAAGAGTGGGGGCGAGACATGCGTCCGAATCTAGCCGGCGATCCCGAGCGCCGCAGCCGCAAGCTTCGCCACCTCCAGCGTGCCCCCAGGCGCCTCGCCATCTTCCAGCATCCACACCGCCGACAACCCCGCCCACGCCAGCACCCACTGCAGCAGCCGGCGCCGCTCGATGCCCGTGGCCTCCGCGATGACCTCGATGCGGCGCGCGAAGCGCCCCGGCACCAGCGCGCTCTCGCCGTCCGGATTGCACAGGATGTTCGCGTGGTCGAAGCCGCGCTCGCCGTGCAGGCCCTTGGGGTCGATGGCGAGCCAGCCGGCCGGGCCGAAGTCGAGCACGTTGCCGTGGTGGATGTCGCCATGCAGCACGACCACCTCGCGCGGCGCCGCCAGCAGTTCGCGCGCGGTGCGTGCGCTGTGGTCGAAGACGCCGCCGTGCGTGGCCGCGCCGGCCCACAGCGACTCGAACCAGCGCGCGAGCGGTACCAACGTCGGGGGCGGCGGCATGTCGCGCGGGGCATGCAGGCGCGCGGCGGCGGCGCACAGGATGCGCGTGGCCTCGTCGTCGCGACCGTCTTTCACCATCTGTGCAAGCGAAGCCGTGCCTTGCGCGCGCACCATCAGCAGGGCTTCGCCGTCATGGGCCAGCACGGGCGCGGCGCCGTCGCCGTTCCACCAGGCCATCAGCAGGCTGCCTGCCTGTTCCTCGGCTTCGTGCGACACCTTGAGCATGGCCGCAATCCCCTGCTGGCGCACGGGCAGCAGCGTGCCGCTCAGCGACGTGAAGGCCTCGCCGTCGGGCGTGAGCTGCCAGCGTTCCAGGTAAGGCGCGAACACGCCGTGCGGGACCACTAGCGCGATTCCCAGAACCCCCGGTGCGTGGCGATCATCTCGTCGGCCACTTCGGGCACGGGGCCGATCACCTCGACGGGTTTCTGTCCGCGCGCGAAGACCTCGCGGCAGGGCAGGCTCAGCGTCGGGTTCTCGGGGTGGTCGCCGGTGAGGGCGAGCAGCGCGGATTCTTCCGCGCCGTACACGATGCGCCCGATGTTGGCCCAGTAGCTCGTGCCCGCGCACATGGCGCAGGGCTCGAAGGTGGTCACCAGCGTGCACTGCCACAGGTACTCGGGCGGCCAGTTCTGCGCCGCATGGCGCGCGAGCGTGGCCTCCGCGTGGTGCACCGTGTCGATGTTGCCCTGCTCGGCGAGGATGGTCTCGCCGTCGGGTGCGACGAGCACGGCGCCGAAGGGGTGGCGGCCCATGGCCATGGCGCGTCGCGCCACGGCGTCGGCGCGACGCAGCGCGCGGGTGATCTGTTCGGGGGTCATGCCCCCATTATTTATGCGTTCTGCGAGCCGCGGTGTGCCCAGCCGGTCGTGTGCTTCTCGATGAGGCTGAACAGCTCATACATGATCATCGCCATCGCGCCCACCACCATCAGGCCCGCGAAGGCCAGGCCCATCTGCATGGCCGAGCCGGCCGAGATCAGCAGGTAGCCGATGCCCTCGTTGGCGGCGGTCATCTCCGACACCGTGGTGCCGACGAAGGCCAGCGTGATCGCCACCTTCAGCGAGCCGAAGAAGTAGGGCATGGAGCGCGGCAGGCCGATCTTGACGAGCACGTCCCAGCGCTTGGCGCCCAGCACGCGCAGCACGTCTTCCAGCTCGGGCTCGAGCGTGGCCAGGCCGGTCGCGATGTTCACCATGATCGGGAAGAAGCTGATCAGAAATGCCGTGAGGATCGCCGGCCCGATGCCGATGCCGAACCACACGACCAGGATCGGCACGAAGGCCGCCTTGGGTAGCGCGTTGAAGGCCGTCATGAGCGGGTAGATCGCCGCATAGGCCAGGCGCGAGCTGCCGATCACGAAGCCCAGCAGAACGCCCACCACGATCGCCAGGCCGAAGCCCGCCATCGTGACCCAGAAGGTGCGCCACGCGTGGCCCGCGATGATTTCCTTGAACTCCCAGAACTGCTCCCAGATGCGCAGCGGGCTCGGAAAGATGAAGTCCGACACGCCGAAGCCCGCGCAGATCACCTGCCACAGCAGGAGCACCGCCACGAGCAGCAGCCACGGCGACCAGCGCTCGAGTTGTTTGCTGTTTTTCATCGCCGCCTCCTCAGTGCGCTGCCGCCGCAGCAGCGGCGGAGGGGGTGGTGGCGTTGCCGCGGATGGCGCCGATGTGGCCGCGCAGTTCGAGCACGATGTCGGTGAACTCCTTGGTGTAGGTCAGCTCCAGCTCGCGCGGGCGCGGCAGGTCGATCTCGCGTTTCACCACGAAGCGCCCGGGGCTCTTGCTCATCACGTACACCGTGTCGGCCAGGAACACCGACTCGCGCAGGTCGTGCGTGACCAGGATCACGTTGAACTGCTGCTCGGTCCACAGGTCGCGCAGGATGCACCACAGCTCTTCGCGCGTGAACGCGTCGAGCGCGCCGAAGGGTTCGTCCAGCAGCAGCATCTTGGGCTCGTGGATGAGCGCGCGGCAGATGCTCGCGCGCTGCTGCATGCCGCCCGAGAGCTGCCACGGGAACTTGTCCTCGTAGCCGCCCAGGCCCACCTTCTGCAGCAGGCGGCGGGCCCGCTCTTCGTATTCCTTGCGCTTGGCCTTGAAGTTCGAGCGGTAGGGTTCGACGATTTCCAGCGGCAGCAGCACGTTGTCGACCGTGGTGCGCCACGGCAGCAGCGAAGGCGCCTGGAAGGCCATGCCCGAGATCTTCAGCGGCCCGGTCACGGGCTGGCCGTCGATGCGGATCTTGCCCATCGAGGGCATCTTCAGCCCCGTGGTGAGCTTCATGAAGGTCGACTTGCCGCAGCCCGAGGGGCCGACGATGGCGATGAACTCGCCGCGCGTCACCTTCAGGTCGATGGCCTCGACCGCGAAGTGGTTGGCGCGCAGCAGCTCTTCGTTGTAGGCGAGCCAGACGTCCTGGAAATCGACGAAGGGGGCAGCTGCGTCGGGTGTCGTTGCGCCGGCCGCCATCACTTGCGCAGGATTCCGCTGAGCTCGGCCGCCGGCGGGAGCATCGCCGCGGTCCACACGGCGTCGGGGCTCACGCGCGTCTTGGTGTTGAAGGCGTCGGACACCTGCGAGGCCATGAGCGACATGCGGCCCGCGTTGACGGCGCCGAAGCCGTCGGTGCGCGCGTCGGCGCTGTTGATGACGGTGTCGATGGCCAGCTGCAGGCGGCGCGTCTCGAGTTTGCTGTCGATGATGCCGTCGCGCGCCTTCACCGATTCGATGCCCAGGGCCGGGTTGGCGATGACTTCCTTGGCGCCCTTGGCAAAGGCCGAGAGGAACTTCTTCACCGCCGCCGGGTTGTCCTTGAGCAGCTTGGGCGAGGCGATGATCACGTTGCCGTACAGCTTCACGCCGTAGTCGGGGTAGGGCAGGATCACCACGTCGGCCGCCTTGGCGCCGCGCGCTTCCAGGTTGAGCAGCGAGGTGAAGGTGAAGCCCGTGATGGCGTCGATGTCGCCGCGCACCAGCATGGTCTCGCGCAGCGTCGGGTCCATGGCGGTCCAGTTCACGGCGCCGATGTTGTTGGCCTTGGCGAAGATCGGGAACGCGCGGCGGCCGGCGTCGAACACCGGCGCGCCGAGCTTCTTGCCGGCGAGGTCGGCCGGCTTGGTGATGCCGCTCTTCTTGAGCGCCATGACCGAGGCCGGCGTGTTGTTGTAGACCATCATCACGGCCACCGGCTTGTTCGGGCTGTCGGGGTTGTTGGCGTGGAACTCCATCAGCGCCGCGAGGTCGGCAAAGCCCATGTCGTAGGCGCCCGAGGCCACGCGCGTCACGGTGCCGCCCGAGCCGTTGCCGGCGTCGATGGTCACGTCCAGACCGGCGGCCTTGAAGTAGCCCTTGGCCGCGGGGTGCAGGAACAGCGCGGCCGGTCCTTCGAAACGCCAGTCGAGCTGGAACTTGATCGGCGTCGGGCTCTGGGCCATGGCCGAAGACAGGCCGAAGCTGAGGGCCGAGGCGGCGAGGAAGGACTGGATCAGTTGACGCTTGTTCATGCGGGTTCCGTGAAGGTGAATGCTTCGGCATTCAAGCAAAAACGGTGCCCGCACGCGATTGGTGCGAACCCTTCCGGTGAATCACCGAGGTGCGCGCCGCGCCCAGGGCGTGTGCGGCGTGCACCGCGCCTGGGAATCGGGGCCTGAAGCCTCGTCAGAGCGTCGCGCCGATCTTGCGCAGCTCGGCGATCTGCGGCGCCTTGGGCAGCCAGACCTTGTCGAATTCGGCGATGACCGGCGCGGGGTTGTAGTTGGTGGCGCTCTTGATCGCGATGCCGCTGGCCTTGAACTTGTCGATGAGGCCCAGCTCGGTGGTCACGATGTCCTTGATCTGCGCGTCGAGCTGCTGCTTCACGAGGTCGGTGATGAGCGCCTTGTCTTTGGCGTCGAGCGTCTGCCAGATGCGGCCCGACACCAGCGGCGCGAAGGGCATGAACAGCGCGTTCATCGGCAGCAGCGTTTTCGAGACGCGGTCGAAGCGCTGGTTCCACGAGAACTCGATGTCGGCTTCGAGCCCGTCGACCTGGCCGTTGGACATGGCGTCGAACACGCCCGGCGTGGGAATGGGCGTGGGCGCGGCGCCCAGCAGCTGGTAGAAGTCGCGGTACACCGGCGTGGGGTTGATGCGCAGCTTCATGCCCTTCAGGTCGGTGGGCGAGGCGATGTCCTTGGTGGCGAACACCACGCGCATGCCGGTGATGCCCCAGCCCAGGCCGATGGTGCCGGTCTCGCGCGGCAGCACGTCGAGCAGTTTGAGCGCCGCGGGCGTGCGCACCAGCGAGGCGACGTTCGTGGTCGAGCGCACGAGGTAGGGCGCGTTGATGGCCGCCACGCTCGCCACGCGCGAACCGAGTTCGGCTGCCTGGATCCAGCCCATGTCGAGCGCGCCCGACTGCAGCTGCTGCATCATGGCCGACTCGTTGCCGAGCTGGCCCGAGTGGAACACCGTGGCGCTCAGGCGGCCGTCGGTGGCCTTCTTGAGTGCTTCGCCAAAGCTCACCGCGGCGCGGTTCCACGAGTGGCCCGCAGGTGTGATGAGGCCCAGGCGGAATTCCTTGGCGGCGGCGGCACGCGACACGGTGCCGAAGAGGGCGGTCGACGCGGCGGCGGTGCCGGCGGCGGCCTGGACGAACTGGCGGCGAGAGAGGGGCATGCGAAGCTCCTGTGGGGTGAGGTGAATGAACGGGAACGCGGATCAGCGCTTACTTGATGAGCGCCAGGGACAGACTCGGGAACAGCGACAGCAGCACCAGCGCCACGCAGCAGATCAGGAAGAAGGGCAGCGTGACGATGAACATCTTTCCGGGCTTGGCCCCGGTCACCGCCGACGCCACGAAGAAGCTCAGCCCCACCGGCGGCGTCATCAGCCCGAGCACGAGGTTGATCACCACCACCACGCCGAAATGGCGCGGGTCGATGCCGTAGATTTCCGTCGCGATGGGCAAGAGGATCGGCACGGTCATGATGAGACCGGGAATGCCGTCGATCACGGTGCCGATCACCAGCAGGATCACGTTCACCAGCAGCAGGAAGGCGATCGGGTCCTTCGCCACGGTCTGTATCCATGCGGCCGTGGCCTGCGGCACCTTGCCGTAGATCAGCAGCCACGAGAACACCGCGGCGGCCGCCACCAGGAACAGCACCACCGCCGAGTAGATCGCCGACTTCAGCAGGATCTGCGGAATCATCGCGAAGCGGAATTCCTTGGTCACGTAGCGCCCCACCAGCACCGCGGCCACCGCGCCCACGGCTGCCGATTCGGTGGGGTTGGCCAGCCCGCCGAGGATCGAGCCGACGATCACGATGGGAATGAGCAGCGTCGGGCAGGCCGTGAGGATCGTGTGCAGCCGCTGGCGGGCGGTGCGCTTCTCGGTGCGCGGGTAGTTGTAGATCACGCCCATGCCGGCGATGACGATGAAGAACAGCACCGTGAGGATCACGCCGGGGATGATCCCGGCGATGAGCATGTCGCCCACCGCCACCTGCGCGAGCACGCTGTACACCACGAACATCACCGAGGGCGGAATGATCGGGCCGAGCATGCCGCCGTACACCGTGATGCCGGCGGCGAAGGTCTTGTCGTAGCCCTGCTTCTCCATCTCGGGCACCATGATCTGGCTCATGATCGCCACCTGCGCGGTGGCCGAGCCGATGATCGACGACACCAGCATGTTCGCCAGGATGTTCACGTAGGCGAGACCCCCCTTCACCGAGCCGATGAAGGCCAGCGCGAGGTCGACGAGGCGGCGCGTGATGCCGCCGCCGTTCATGATCTCGCCGATCAGGATGAACAGCGGAATCGCAATGAGGCTGTAGCTGTCGACGCCGCCGAACATCTGCACCGGGAACGACTGGAACAGCACCGTGTCGCCCGAGTTGAGGATGTAGACGATGCCCGACAGGCACAGGCAGGCACCGATCGGCACGCCGACCAGCATGATCAGCAGGAAGAAGGCAGAGGTCAGCATTTCAGTTCACGGCGTCCGCGTTGGCGACATGGAACTCGTCGTGCGTGCGCTTGGGCTGCAGGCCGAGGTCTTCGAGGAGGTTGGCCAGCGCATGCACGCTGAGGGTGAGCGCGAAGATCGGCAGGATCAGCTGCACCACCCACGTCGGCCAGTCGAGCGTCTGCGTGCGCTCGGTGTAGAGAAAGTTGAAGCTCTCGGCCGCGAATTCCTTCGCGTCGAAGCCGTGGCGCACGATGCCGGCCGGGTCCATCCACAGCCAGCACATCGCGAGCAGGGCCAGCCCGAGCAGCAGCACGCCGCCCGAGGCACTGGCCTTGGCGATGCGCGCGGCCCGGGTGCCGAGCTTGTCGGTGAGCAGCGTCACCGCAAAGTCCAGCCGCAGCCGCGTCATCGCCGACGCACCGAAGAAGGTGAGCCAGACCACGCAGTACACCGAGGCCTCGTCCACCCAGTAGAGCGGAAAGCCGCCGTAGCGCGTGACCACGTTCAGCAGCACCAGCACGATGAGCAACCCCATCAGGCTGCTGAGCAGGTGGCGCTCGCAGCGCAGGACGAAGTCCGACGCGTCGAGCACGCGGCGGGACAGGCCGCCGCTCTCTTTCAAGGCGTTGTCTTGCATGGTGTTCTGGGCCTTGCGGTGCGTCGTGCGCGCGGCGATTACATGACCGACTGGTACTGCGCGGGCCGCGTGGCCAGCGCCTTGGCGACGACCTTCTCGATGAAGGCGCGCTCCTCGCCGATGAGCGGCAGGCGCGGGCGGCGCATGTGCTCGGTGCCCACGCCGACCAGCAGGTCGATGAGCTTGAGGTTCTGCACCAGCTTGGTCGACACGTCCAGGTGCAGCATCGGCGTCATCCACTGGTACAGCTTCAGGGCTTCGGCAAACTTGCCGGCCTTCATCAGGTCGTACAGCGCCACCGTCTCGCGCGGGAAGGCGCAGCCCACACCAGCCAGCAGGCCGTCGCAGCCCAGCGCCAGGCCTTCGTAGGCCAGGTCGTCCACGCCCAGGAACAGCTGGTAGCGGTCGCCCACCGTGTTGCGCAGGTCGGTGATGCGGCGGATGTCGTCGGTGCTTTCCTTGATGGCGGCGATCCATTCGCAATCGGCCAGCTCGACCATGTGCTCGGGCTTGAGGTCCACGCGGTAGGCCACCGGGTTGTTGTAGACCATGATGGGTTTCTGGGCCGCGTTGGCGATGGTGCGCACGTTGAGCATCGCTTCGCGCGGGTCGGCCACGTAGATCACCGAAGGCATGACCATGTAGCCGGCCACGCCCAGCTTGTTGGCGCCGTCCACGTAGCGCAGGGCTTCGCGGGTGCTGGTCTCCGACACGTTGGCCAGCACGGGGATGCGGCCGTCGGCGGCTTCCAGGGCGATCTTCGCGACCTGCAGCTTTTCTTCGAGCGTCAGCGTGCTGGCTTCGCCCAGCGAGCCGCAGGTGACGAGGCCGTGGATGCCGTTGCGGATCTGGAAGTCGATGTGGCGGGCGGTGCCCTCGGCGTCGATGCTTTCGTCGGCGTGGAACTTGGTGGTGATGGCGGGGAAGATGCCTTGCCAGCGGGGATTGCTCATGGACGTGTACCTCGAAAAAAGAAGAAAAGGGCGCTGCGGACAGCGGTCGAAACCAGGGCTTGAAGGCTTGGTTTTTAAATATATTAGTAAGATATGAGAAATATCTGCTCAGGGTATTAGCAGATTGCATGCCAGCCGAAATGGTGGTTGGAGGCTTCTGAAAAGGGCGATCGGACGTCTGGAAGCACCGCCTTGGCGCACCCACGCCTCAGGATGCGGCGGACGAAAAAAAGCCCCGCAGCGGTGAACGCGGCGGGGCGTGCGGCTTGCGCCGGCGCTGGTGTGGCTACGTCAGTGCGGCCGTCGCCCCGAAGCCCAGCCAGTACGGATCGCCCACGCGCTTGCCCACGCTGCTGGCGGCGTCGCGCACCGTGGCGCCGAAGCGTTCCACGAGCGCTTCCGACAGCTGCTCCGCGGGCAGCGCGATGCCGAAGGCGTAGGTCTGGCGCGTGGCGGGGTCGAGGACCGCCGACGAGATGCCCGCCACGTTGGTCACGTACTCGCCGCGCGACAGGGCCCAGCCGGTGTCGCGGATCACGGCCAGGCGCGCGAGCAGGTCCTTGCGTGTCTTCGGTGCGTGGCCGCGGCCCTGGTCGAGCTTGGTGCCGATCAGGGCGCCCACTTCGTCGTCGTCCAGGCGGGCCAGCAGCGCGCGGCCCATGGCGCTGGAGTAGGCGGGTGCGCGGCTGCCCGGCGGCGTGTAGATCTGCAGCGCGCCGGCACCGGTGCGCATCTGGATCACCAGCGTGTCGGCCCCATCGAGCACGTTGATGTAGCCCGTGTAGCCCGTCTCGCGCACCAGCGCGTCGAGCGCTTCCTCGACCAGCGAGGCCGTGTTGCGCGAGGCGCGGAAGTGGTATGAGGCTTCCATGATCACGCCGCCCGGGCGGTAGGCGCGCGTGGCCGCGTCGCGGTCCAGGAAGCCGTAGCCGGCCATCATGCTCAGCGTGCGGGAGGCCGAGCTCTTGGGCAGGCCCAGCTCGGTCACGACGTCCGTCACCGTGATGTCGCGGCGCAGCCGCGCGATCAGCTTCAGGACGTCCATGGCGTTGGCAAGGGTGCTCATCGTGTTCGATAGGTTGGGGTGGGAATCATAGGTTCGGCGCCGGTGCGTCTTTTCGGCCGACCCGGGTGAACGCCCGCTTGACAGCCGAAAGTACGGTTTTATCATTCAGTCCAAGTTTATTGGACATGGTTCCAAAATATGGAACTAACAAGGAATGACCATGCACCATGAAGTGACCGCCGTCGCGCCGCTGGAAGACAAGGGCGCCGGGCACACCGCGTTGCCGCCGGCCGCGCTGCATCCCAAGGCGCTCGCGCCCGCCAACCTGATCCTCACGGTGGTGCTGAGCGTGTTCGGCGCCATCGTCGGCATCCAGATGCTGGCCAGCCTGGGCATCACGCCGAGCACCTCGCTGATCGGCGCGCTCGCGGCCATGACCTTGGCGCGCGTGCCGCTGGCCATGTTCCGGGGCTTTCGCTCGGTGCATGCGCAGAACCTGGCGCAGACGAGCATCTCGTCGGCCACTTTCGGCGCGGCCAACAGCCTGTTCCTGCCGATCGGCATTCCGTTCCTGTTCGGCCTGCCGCAGATGGTGGTGCCGATGCTCATCGGCGTGAGCCTGGCGATGCTGCTCGACGCCTGGCTGCTGTACCGCATGTTCGACACGCCCGCCTTCCCGGCGAAGAACCCGTGGCCGCTGGGCATCGCCGCGGCCGAGGCCATCAAGGCGGGCGACGGCGGCGGCAAGCAGGCCTGGCTGCTGCTGGGCGGGCTGGCCACCGGCGTGGCGGGCGCGGTGTTCAAGCTGCCGATGTCGGCCTTCGGCGTGGCGCTGATCGGCGGGCTCGGCGCCATGACCGCCTTCGGCATCGGGATGCTGGTGCGCGGCTACTCGGCGCCGCTGTTCGGCTTCGACATCGGCACGCGCTACGTGCCGCACGGGATGATGATCGGCGCCGGCCTCGTCGCGCTGGTGCAGGTGGCGCGCGTGGTGCTGAAGAAGCACGGGCGCGAGGCCGACCCTGACAGCACCGCCGCGACGACAGAGGCGCTGGCCGAGGCGCGCGGCGCCAGCGTGCTCGGCCGCTCGCTCAAGCTGGGCGGCGCGGGCTATCTGGCGATCATGGTGCTGCTGTGCGCGGGCACCGGCATCTACACCGGCATGTCGCCGGGCATGCTGGCCTTGTTCATCGTCTACGGCACCTTCGCGGCCTTCGTGCACGAACTCATCGTGGGCATCGCGGCCATGCACTCGGGCTGGTTCCCGGCCTTCGCGGTGGCGCTGATCTCGCTGCTGCTGGGCATCCTGATCGGCTTTCCGCCCGAGGCGTTGGTGGTGCTGGCCGGCTTCTCGGCCGCCACCGGCCCGGCCTTTGCCGACATGGGCTACGACCTCAAGGCCGGCCACCTGCTGCGCGGCGAGGCCTCGGGCTCGGCCTTCGAACTCGAAGGCCGGCGCGAACAGATGATCGCCGGCATGGTCGGCTTCGGCGTGGCGATCGTGGTGGTGGCCTGCGCGTACCCGCTGTTCTTCGCCAACCACCAGACCGCGCCGATCAACGCCGCCTACGTGGCCGCCATCAAGGCCGGCATCTCGGGCGAGACCGCGCGCAACCTCGCGCTGTGGGCCGTGCCCGGTGCGCTGCTGCAGCTGGCGGGCGGGCCGCGCCAGCAGCTGGGCGTGCTGTTCGCCACCGGCCTGCTCATCGCCAGCCCGATGGCCGGCTGGATGGTCGCGGCCGGCATCGCCTGCCGGCTCGCGGTGCACGGCGTGCTCGGCGCCGCCGCGCGCGAACGGCTCGAGGTGTTCGCCGGCGGCGTCATCGCGGGCGATGCGCTCTACAGCTTCTTCTCGGGCGCGGTGAAGAGCCTGCGCAAGTAGTTCTCCCTCTTTCCTTTCATCACACACACAGGAATCGAATCCATGAAACGCAATCTGACCAGCGACGACGTCCGCGCGGCCATCTGGGGCGGCGCCATCCTCGGCGGGGGGGGCGGCGGGCTCATCGCGGCCGGCGAGCGCGCCGCGCAGCTGGCGCTGCAGGTCGGCACGCCGCAGCTGTGGAGCGTCGACGAGTTCGACGAGGCCGCGCTCACCGCCACCATGGCCCTGGTCGGCGCGCCGGCCGCGCCCGATCCGCACGTGCAGCCGGCGCACCTGCTGCGCACGCTGGAGCTGCTGCGGCGCGAGCTGCCGGCGGGCCAGAAGCTGGTCGCGCTGCATGCCAACGAGAACGGCGCCGAGACCACGGTCAACGGCTGGTTCCATGCCGCCATGACCGGCCTGCCCGTGATCGACCTCGCGTGCAACGGCCGCGCCCACCCCTCGAGCGTGATGGGCGCGCTGGGCCTGCACACCGAGCCCGACTACCTCTCGGTGCAGGCCTACGCGGGCGGCGAGCCGCACCGCTATGTCGAAGGCGTGGTGTCGGGCCGGCTCGAGCAGACCTCGGCCGTGGTGCGCCGCGCCTCGGTGGAGGCGGGCGGCCTCGTGGCCGTGGCGCGCAACCCCGTGACCGTGGGCTACGCACGCCAGCACGGCGCGCCGGGCGCCATCAGCCACGCCATCGCGCTGGGCCAGACCTTTCTCGATGGCGGCGTCGATGCCGTGGCTCGTTCGCTCGACGGCCGCCTTGTCGCCGAAGGCACGGTGCGCAGCTACCGCTGCGAGCAGCAGGAAGGGCTGGACGTCGGCGTGGTCGAGCTCGACGACGCGGCCGGCACCACGCTGCGCTTCATCAACGAGTACATGCTGCTGGCGCAGGGCGGTGAGCGCATCGCGCGCTTCCCCGACCTGATCATGACCTTCTCGGACGACGGCCAGCCCGTGGTGTCGGCGCATGTGCGCCAGGGCGCGCGGCTGCGTGTGCTGGTGGCGCCGCGCGCGCGGCTGTTGCTGTCGCGCACGATGTTCATGCCCGAGCTGTACCGGCCGCTCGAGAAGTCGCTGGGCGAAGCCTTCGCGCCGGCCTGAACGGAGAAGCCACATGGCATTGCGCATCCGCTGGATCCGGGCCGTCGGCAACGACACCTACAACGCGCGCTTCGCGCAAGAGTTCGCGCAGGTGAAGAACCCCGGCACCGAGGTCGAGGTGGTGTCGCTGCGCAACGCCTCGGTGCAGCACCACGTCGAGTACCAGAGCTACGAGGCGCTGCTGGGCGCCGACATCGTGCGCGCCGTGCGCGACACCGCGCAGCAGGGCTTCGACGCCGTGGTGGTCGGCTGCTTCTACGACCCGGTGCTGGTCGAGGCGCGCGAGATCTCCGGCCAGACGGTGGTGGTCGCGCCCTGCCAGGCCTCGTTCGAGGTCGCGTCCAACCTGGCGCAGAAGGTGTCGGTGATCGTCGGGCGGCGCAAGTGGGTGCCGCGCATCGAGGCGCGCGTGCGCGAGTACGGCCATGCGCACCTGATCGCCTCGTTCCGTGCGCTGGAACTCGGCGTGGAAGACTTCCAGCGCGACCGCGACGAAACCGTGCGCCGCATGATCGCCCAGGGCCGCCGCGCCATCGACGAGGACGGCGCCGAGGCGCTCATCCTGGGCTGCACGCTCGAGTTCGGCTTCTACCGCCAGCTGCAGGACGCGCTGGGCGTGCCCGTCATCGATTCGGCGCTGGCCGCCTTCAAGCGTGCCGAGGCGCTGGCCGATATGAAACAGCGTTTCGATTGGAAGCCCAGCCGCGTCGGCGGCTGCGAGCCGCCGCCCGAAGACAAGGAGCTGCTGGCCTGGAACGTGTTCGACCCGGCCGACGTGCCGGTGGTGTCGCCCGTTCGCGCCTGAACACCTGAACACGGCCCCATGAAAAACGCCCCGCCGCGGAGATCGCGACGGGGCGTTGCTGTTTCAGGGAAGAAACGTCGGCGTCAGCCTCAGTCCTGGGACTTCACCTTCGCCACGGCCAGCGCCGTCATGTTGATGATGCGGCGCACCGTCGCCGAAGGCGTCAGCACGTGGGCCGAGCTGGCGGCGCCCAGCAGGATCGGGCCCACCGTGATGCCGTTCGCGCCCGTCATCTTCAGCACGTTGTAGAGGATGTGCGCCGAGTCGAGGTTCGGGCACACCAGCAGGTTGGCCTCGCCGGAGAGCGTGGTCTCGGGCAGGGCGGTGCGGCGGATCTCGTCCGACAGCGCGGCGTCGCCGTGCATCTCGCCGTCGCACTCGATGTCGGGCGCCATCTGCGAGAACAGGTCGCGTGCCAGGCGCATCTTGCGCGCCGAGCCGCGGCTGGAGGTGCCGTAGTTCGAGTGCGACAGGAAGGCCACCTTCGGCGGCAGGCCGAAGCGGCGCACCTCTTCGGCGGCCATCACGGCGATGCTGGCCAGCAGCTCGGCGCTCGGGTCTTCGTTCACGTTGGTGTCGGTGATGAACACCGTGCGCTTTTCGAGCGTGAGCGCATTCAGCGTGGCGAAGCCGGGCGCGCCGCGCTTCAGGCCGATCAGGTTGCGGATGTGCTCCAGGTGCACGTCGAAGCGCCCGACCAGGCCGCAGATCATCGCGTCGGCATCGCCCAGGTGCAGCATCAGCGCGGCGATGGTCGTGTTGGAGCGGCGCACCATGGTCTTGGCGGCCTCGGGCGTGACGCCGCGGCGGCCCATGAGCTTGTGGAAGCTCTCCCAGTAGGTGCGAAAGCGCGGATCGTCTTCCGGGTTCACGATCTCGAAGTCGGTGCCGGGGCGGATGTGCAGGCCGGCCTTCTGGATGCGTGCCTCGATCACCGCGGGGCGGCCCACCAGGATGGGCTGGGCCAGGCCTTCGTCGACCGCCCACTGCGCGGCGCGCAGCACGCGCTCATCTTCGCCCTCGGCGTAGGCCACGCGCTTGGTGGTGGAGATTTTTGCGGCGCTGAACACCGGGCGCATGAACATGCCCGTCTGGTAGACGAAGCGCGTCAGGTGCTGGCGGTAGGCCTCCATGTCCTCGATCGGGCGCGAGGCCACGCCCGAGGCGGCGGCCGCCTTGGCCACGGCCGGCGCGATGCGCAGGATCAGGCGCGAGTCGAAGGGCTTCGGGATGATGTAGTCGGGGCCGAAGGCCAGCTCCTGGCCGGCGTAGGCGGTGGCCACTTCTTCGCTGATGTCGGCCTTGGTGAGGTCGGCAATCTCGCGCACGCAGGCCAGCTTCATTTCTTCCGTGATCTTGCTCGCGCCGCAATCGAGCGCGCCGCGGAAGATGTACGGGAAGCACAGCACGTTGTTGACCTGGTTCGGGTAGTCCGAACGGCCCGTGGCGATGATGCAGTCGGGGCGCACGGCCTTGGCCAGCTCGGGGCGGATCTCGGGCTCGGGATTGGCCAGCGCCAGGATGATCGGCTGCGTGCCCATGGTCTTGACCATCTCGGCGCTCATGACGCCGGGGGCCGAGCAGCCCAGGAACACGTCGGCGTCCTTCACCACGTCGGCCAGGGTGCGGGCACCGGTGTCCTTCTGGGCGTAGCGGGCCTTCGATTCGTCGAAGCCGCCTGCGCGGCCCATGTAGATCAGGCCCTTGGAGTCGCAGGCGTAGATGTTGGCGGGCTTGGCGCCCAGGCCGACCATCACGTCCAGGCAGGCGATGGCGGCAGCGCCGGCGCCCGAGACGGCGATCTTGACGTCTTCGATCTTCTTGCCGACCAGTTCCAGGCCGTTGAGCAGCGCCGCGGCCGAGATGATGGCCGTGCCGTGCTGGTCGTCGTGGAACACGGGGATGTTCATGCGCTCGCGCAGCTTCTTCTCGATGTAGAAGCACTCGGGCGCCTTGATGTCCTCGAGGTTGATGCCGCCCAGCGTGGGTTCCAGCGCCGCGATGATGTCGACCAGCTTGTCGGGGTCGTTCTCGGCCAGCTCGATGTCGAACACGTCGATGCCGGCGAATTTCTTGAACAGGCAGCCTTTGCCTTCCATCACGGGCTTGGAGGCCAGCGGGCCGATGTTGCCCAGACCCAGCACGGCGGTGCCGTTGGTGATGACGCCCACGAGGTTGCCGCGGGCGGTGTATTCGGCCGCGAGCGCGGGATCTTCCGCAATGTCGAGGCAGGGGTAGGCCACGCCCGGCGAGTAAGCCAGCGACAGGTCGCGCTGGTTCAGCAGGGGCTTGGTGGGGGTGATCGAGATCTTGCCCTTGACGGGCGAGCGGTGGTATTCGCGCGCTGCTTCTCGAAGTGCTTCTTCAGCGGGGGACAGGGATGCAGCCATTTGAAAAGTCTCCTAGGTTCTGGCGGGCAATGAGGCTACCGCAAAAGCGCGGCCTCTTCTCTCGGGGGGAACGACGAGACCCTCTATCTTCCGCCTGATCGAGAGGGTCTGCCGACTCGCTAAACTTCAACACCCCCGTTTCCGGGGGGCAAATCCGTGCCGCACGGGCGGTGCGGCGAACCAACGTCCACAACCACAGAACAACACGGAGGGACATCGAATGACACCCGGACCTTTCACCGGCACCGAGCCGGATGTCGTGGTCATCGGCGGAGGCCCTTCGGGCTCCACGGTGGCTGCCTTGCTCGCAGACAAGGGCCACGACGTGGTGCTGCTCGAGAAGGCGCAGCACCCGCGCTTTCACATCGGCGAATCCTTGCTGCCGATGAACATGCCGCTGTTCGACCGGCTCGGCGTGCGCACCGAGGTCGAGGCCATCGGCCTGCGCAAGCACGGCGCCGAATTCGTCTCGCCCTGGCACGACCACAGCAGCCACTTCGACTTCGGCCAGGCGATGGACAAGAGTTTTCCCTATGCCGTGCACGTGCGCCGTTCGGAATTCGACGAGCTGCTGTTCCGCCACGCCGGCAAGCGCGGCGCGCGCACCTTCGAGGGCCGGCGCGTCACCGGCGTCGACATGGACGCCGGCAAGGGCACGCCCGACAACCGCCCGCTGGTGAAGGTCAAGGCCGACGACGGCACCGAGACCGAATGGCGCCCGCGCTTCGTGATCGACGCCAGCGGGCGCGACACGCTGCTGTCGAACCAGTTCGACGCCAAGCAGCGCAACCGCAAGCATGCGAGCGCCGCGCTCTATGGCCATTTCGCCAACGCCGAGCGCCGGCCGGGCCGCTTCGAGGGCAACATTTCGCTGTTCTGGTTCGACCACGGCTGGTTCTGGTACATCCCGCTGAAGGACGGCACCGTGAGCGTCGGCGCCGTGGCCTCGCCGGCCTACTTCAAGCGGCGCCAGGGCGCCTCGCTCGAAGACTTCCTGATGCAGACCATCGCGCTGGCGCCCAAGCTGGCCGCGCGGCTGAAGAACGCCACGCTGATGGAAGGCGCCACCACCACCGGCAACTACGCCTACGACTCCAAGTTCTGCCGCGGCGACCGCTTCATGATGGTGGGCGACGCCTACGCCTTCGTCGATCCGATGTTCTCCTCGGGCGTGTACCTGGCGATGAACAGCGGCTTCGAGGCCGCGACCTGCGCCGACCACTGGCTCAAGGGCGAGGCGAAGGAGGCCGAGAAGGCCTTCCGCCATTACGAGAAGGTGATGAAGCACGGGCCGAAGATGTTCTCGTGGTTCATCTACCGCATCACCTCGCCCGCCATCCGCCGCCTGTTCATGGCGCCGCGCAACATCTGGCGCATGCAGGAGGCGCTGTTGTCCATCCTGGCCGGCGATCTGTTCCGCAACACGCCCATCGGGCCGCGCTTCTGGGGCTTCAAGGTGACGTACTACGCGTCGTGCATCGGCATCCTGCCGCAGGCCGTGAAGACCTGGGCATGGCGCCGACGCAACCTGAAGGAGTCGCTGGAAGCTGCAAAAACTTAGCTCGCCCCCAGGCTGCGCGCACTTCGTGTCGCTACGCCAACCCCCTACCGGGGGCAACACCTGAGGCCCGGCAAAGCCGGTTCCTCGGTGTTTGCTGCTCAATCCGGGGTAACCGTGTGCTGTGCCAGCGCCTCGAGCGCCTTCACCAGCGCCGAGTGATCCAGCTGACCGTAGCCCATCGCCGCGCAGGCATTCATCAGCTGCGCTGCGTTCGCGGTCTGCGGCAGGGCCACGCCCAGCGAACGGGCGCTTTGCATCGCCAGGTTCAGGTCCTTCTGGTGCAGAGCGATGCGGAAGCCCGGCGCGAAGGTGCGCTTGATCATGCGTTCGCCGTGCACTTCCAGAATGCGCGAGCTGGCAAAGCCGCCCATCAGCGCCTGGCGCACCTTGGCCGGGTCGGCGCCGGCCTTCGAGGCGAACACCAGGGCTTCGCTCACGGCGGCGATGTTCAGCGCCACGATGATCTGGTTGGCCACCTTGCAGACCTGGCCGTCGCCCGCGCTGCCCACCAGCGTCACGTTCTTGCCCATCTTGTCCAGCAGCGGCTTCACGCGGCCGAAGGTGCCTTCGTCGCCGCCGCACATGATCGTCAGGCTCGCGGCCTTGGCGCCCACTTCGCCGCCCGAGACCGGTGCGTCGATGTAGCCGGCGCCCAGCGCCACGATGCGGCGCGCGAATTCCTTGGTGGCGATCGGGTCGATGGAGCTGCAGTCCACCACGATCTTGCCCTGCGAACCCTTCAGGCCGTCGGCCACGCCTTCCGCGCCCGGCGCGCCGAACAGCACCTTCTCCACGTCAGGGGTGTCGGGCACCATGATGAAAATGATGTCGGCCTTGCGCGCCACTTCGGCGGCCGAGCCGCAGATGGTGGCCTTCGAGACGAAGGGCTCGGGCGTGTTGCCGTGCGTGTTCACGAAGAGCTCGTGGCCTGCGTCGAGCAGGTGGCCCGCCATGGGGGCGCCCATGATGCCCAGGCCGATGAATCCGATTTTTTGTGCAGTTGCTGCGGTGGTCATGTCTCTGTTTCCTTCGTGAACGTTCATTGCTTCTTCGTGAGGGCTTCGCGCCAGCCGAGGCCTTCGATGGTGGTGGCGCGGGGCTTGTATTCGCAGCCGATCCAGCCGTCGTAGCCCAGCGCGTCGATGTGCTGGAACAGCCACGGGTAGTTGATCTCGCCCGTGCCAGGCTCGCCGCGGCCCGGGTTGTCGGCCAGCTGGATGTGGCCGATGCGCGCCAGCTGCTTGGTGAGCGTGTTGCCCAGCTCGCCTTCCATGCGCTGCGCGTGGTAGATGTCGTACTGCACACGCAGGTTGTCCGAGCCCACCTCGTCGATCAACGCCAGCGCCTGGTCGGTGCGCGTGAGGAAGAAGCCGGGGATGTCGAAGGTGTTGATCGGCTCGATCAGCAGGCGCAGGCCCGCGGCTTCGAGCTCGCGCGCCGCGAGGCGCAGGTTCTCGACCACGGTCTTGTGCGCGGCGTCGGTGCTCACGCCCGCCGGCACCTTGCCGACCAGGCAGTTGAGCTGCGGGCAGCCCAGCGCCGTGGCGTAGTCGATGGCCAGCGCGATGCCTTCGCGGAACTCGCCGGTGCGGTCGGGGTGGCAGGCGATGCCGCGCTCGCCCTTGTCCCAGTCGCCGGCCGGCAGGTTGTGCAGCACCTGCTGCAGGCCGTTGGCGCGCAGGGCGGCCGCGAGTTCCTTCTTGTCGAAGGGGTAGGGGAAGAGGTACTCCACCGCCTTGAAGCCGGCCTTGGCGGCCGCCTCGAAGCGCTGCATGAACGGCAGCTCGGTGAAGAGCATCGTGAGATTGGCTGCGAACTTGGGCATGTCTCTTGTCTCCTCAATCAGTCCAGCATCGCCACTGCGAGGGCGGTCGGTGCGTCGGCCGTGCTTTCGGCCAGCGGTTCGAATTCGTTGATGGCGTCGATCTCGGTGCCCATCGCGATGTTGGTCACGCGCTCGAGCATCACCTCGATGACCACCGGCACCTGGAACTCGGCCATGAGCGCCTCGGCGCGGGCGATGGCGGGCGCCATCTCTTCCTGCTTGTGCACGCGGATTGCCTTGCAGCCCAGGCCCTCGACCACCTTGAGGTGATCGACGCCGTAGCTGCCTTCGATGCCGGCGTCGGCCGGTGCGTTGATGTTGTCGAAGGCCAGCTGCACGCAGTAGTCCATCTCGAAGCCGCGCTGCGACTGGCGGATCAGGCCGAGGTAGGAGTTGTTGACCACGATGTGCAGGTAGGGCAGCTTGAACTGCGCGCCCACGGCCAGCTCTTCGATCATGAACTGGAAGTCGTAGTCGCCCGAGAGCGCGACGATCTTGCGCGTCGGGTCGGCGGCACGCACGCCCAGCGCGGCGGGAATGGTCCAGCCCAGCGGACCGGCCTGGCCGCAGTTGATCCAGTGGCGCGGGTTGTACACGTGCAGGAACTGCGCGGCCGCGATCTGCGACAGGCCGATGGTGCTCACGTAGCAGGTGTCGCGCTCCAGGTGGTTGTTCATGCACTGGTACACGCGCTGCGGCTTCATCGGCACGGTGTCGAAGTTGGTCTTGCGCAGCAAGGTCTTCTTGCGCTCGCGGCATTCGCCGGCCCAGGCGCCACGGTCGGTGAGCTTGCCGGCGGCCTTCATTTCCTCGGCCACTTCGACGAAGAGCTCGAGCGCGGCCTTGGCGTCGGAGACGATGCCGAAGTCGGGCGTGAACACGCGGCCGATCTGCGTGGGCTCGATGTCCACGTGCACGAAGGTGCGGCCCTTGGTGTAGACGTCGACCGAGCCGGTGTGGCGGTTGGCCCAGCGGTTGCCGATGCCCAGCACGAAGTCCGAAGCCAGCACGGTGGCGTTGCCGTAGCGGTGGCTGGTCTGCAGGCCGCACATGCCGGCCATGAGCGGGTGGTCGTCGGGAATGGCGCCCCAGCCCATGAGCGTGGGGATCACCGGCACGCCGGTGGCTTCGGCAAAGCGAACGAGCAGCTCGGACGCGTCGGCGTTGATGATGCCGCCGCCGGCCACGATCAGCGGGCGCTCGGCCGCCTGCATCATGCCGATGGCCTTCTCGATCTGGGCGCGCGTGGCGGCCGGCTTGTAGGGCTTCAGGGGCTCGTAGGCGTCGATGTCGAACTCGATCTGCGCCATCTGCACGTCGAAGGGCAGGTCGATGAGCACGGGGCCCGGGCGGCCCGAGCGCATGAGGTGGAAGGCCTGCTGGAACACCTGCGGCACCTGGCCGGGTTCGCGCACGGTGACCGACCACTTGGTGACGGGCTTGGAGATCGACTCGATGTCGACCGCCTGGAAGTCTTCCTTGTACAGGCGGGCACGCGGTGCCTGGCCGGTGATGCACAGGATGGGAATCGAATCGGCCCAGGCCGAGTACAGGCCCGTGATCATGTCGGTGCCCGCCGGGCCCGAGGTGCCGATGCACACGCCGATGTTGCCGGCCACGGCGCGGGTGTAGCCCTCGGCCATGTGCGAGGCGCCCTCGACGTGGCGCGCGAGGATGTGCGAGATGCTGCCGCGCTGGCGCAGGGCCGAGTACAGCGGGTTGATCGCCGCGCCCGGCACGCCGAAGGCCT
This sequence comes from Variovorax sp. FW305-3-2-15-B-LB1, assembly GCF_058787635.1. NCBI lineage: Bacteria > Pseudomonadati > Pseudomonadota > Betaproteobacteria > Burkholderiales > Comamonadaceae > Variovorax > Variovorax sp. FW305-3-2-15-B-LB1. The sequence continues at coordinate 24,114 of NZ_JBYSZY010000073.1, forward strand.
GCGTGACGCCTTCTTTTTCCATCACCAGAACTGCGGCCTGGACCGCTGTCATCTTTGCCATTTGAAAGTCTCCTTGAGGTGGCCTCACTGTAGGAAGCGGGGCGCATTCCAAGAAGACGGCTGGGGGCCATAAAACCTATTCCGTGGTGGAATAACTGGCTACCATCCGGCCATGGATCGTTTGTTGGCAATGGAAATGTTCGTGCGCGTGGTCGAGACGGGGAGCTTCTCGAAGGCGGCGCGCGAGTTCAACACCACGCAACCCACCGTGACCAAGCAGGTCGCGGCCACGGAGGCGCGCCTGAAGGTGCGGCTGCTCAACCGCAACACGCGCGGCGTGAGCCTCACGGAGCCGGGCGCGCTGTACTACGAGAAGTGCAAGACCATCGTGCGCGACGCCGAGGAGGCCGACAGCATCGTGCAGCTGCGGCAGAACCAGGCGCAGGGCCTGCTGCGCGTGGGCACGTCGGTGGCCTTCGGGCGGCGCGTGGTGGTGCCGCTGGCGTTGGAGTACATGCGCCGGCATCCGCAGGTGCAGCTGGACCTGAGCTTCGAGGACCGCTATGTCGATCTCATCGCGCAGGGCATCGACGTGGCGATCCGCATGGGCAAGCTGGCCGATTCGTCACTGGGTGCGCGCTACCTGGGCGCGAACCCGTGGGTCATGGTGGCGTCGCCGGCCTATTTGAAAAAACATGGAACGCCCAAGCGTGCGCAGGACCTGAGCGCGCACGTGGCGCTGATCTACAGCAGCGTGGTGGGCGACGAGTTCTGGCGCATGCACACGCCGCGCGGGGAGCCGGTGACGGTGCCGGTGTCGGGGCGCTTCCGATCGAACAACCTGTCGGCGGTGCTGGCTGCGGCGCGTGATGGGTTGGGGATCGCGTTGATGCCGCGCTATGTGGCGAGTGAGTCGCTGGCTGCTGGCAAGGTGAACGCCGTGCTGGGGGACCATGCGCTGCCTGAGCAGGAGATTCACGCGGTCTTTCCCTCACCGAAGTTGGTGCCTGGGAAGGTGTCGGGGTTCGTGGCGTTTCTGCAGGGGCGCTTCGACGAAGGGTGGTGGGAGGCCTGAGCCGGCTGTTCAGGGCGCGTGCCCAGGCCACCGGGTACTTCCCTCCGCGAATGTCCCCCGGCCTGCGGCCTCCTCCTTGATTTCGCTGCGGGAAGCACCCAGTGCCCTGGGCACAGGCACGCTGTGGGGGAGCGGAACCCTCAGGCTGCCAGCCGTTGTGCTGCCCGCCCAGCAGGCCGCGCCAACCCCAGGTGATCGCGCAACGTGCGCCCCTCGTACTCCGTGCGAAAGAGGCCTCGCTTCTGCAGGATCGGCACCACGCCGTCCACGAAGTCCTGCAGCCCGTGCGGGAGCGCATCGGGCATCAGGTTGAAACCATCGGCCGCGCCGCCCTTGAACCAGCGTTCGATGTCGTCGGCGATCTGCTCGGGCGTGCCGACGATCACGCGGTGCCCGCCGCCGCCCGCGAGCTCGCGGATCAGCTGGCGCACCGTGTAGCCGTGCGTGCGACCGGCCGCGACCACGGCGTTGAAGAAGGTGTGGTTGCCGTTGCCATTGCCGGGCAGCGGCAGGTCGTCGGGCAGGCGCTCGTCGAGCTTCAGGCGGTCGGGCGTGATGCCCAGCGTGCCGGCCAGGCGCATGAGGCTGTAGTCCCACGGGATCAGGTCGACCAGTGCGTCGCGGCGGCGAAGCGCCTGCGCTTCGGTGGCGCCGACGATGGTGGTGAGGCCTGCCAGCACCTTCACCGCGTCGGGGCCGCGGCCCAGCTCGGCGGCGCGGGTCTTGAGGGCGCGTGCGTAGGCCTGCGATTCCTCGAAGGATTGCGAGGCGGAGAACACGGCTTCGGCATGGCGCGATGCGAGCTCGCGCCCGTCGGCCGAGGCGCCGGCCTGCACCAGCACCGGGTGGCCCTGCGGCGGGCGCGGCAGGTTGAGCGGGCCCTGCACCGCGAAGTGCTCGCCGCGGTGCGCGAGGGCATGCACCTTCGCCGGGTCGATGAAGCGGCCGGCGGCCTTGTCGCCCACAAAGGCGTCGTCTTCCCAGCTGTCCCACAGCGCCTTGACGATGTCGGCGAACTCGGAGGCGCGGGCGTAGCGCTTGGCATGGTCGGGCGTGGTGTCCAGGCCGAAGTTGCGCGCCGAGGGCAGGTCGGCCGTGGTCACCATGTTCCAGCCGGCACGGCCGGCGCTCACGTGGTCGAGCGTGGCGAAGCGGCGTGCGAGGTTGTAGGGCTCGTTGTAGCTGGTGGAGGCGGTGGCGATGAGGCCGATGTGCGTGGTCGCGGCGGCCACGCAGGCCAGCAGGATGGTGGGCTCCAGCGCGGTGATCGGGCGGAAGTGGATCTGGTCGACGATGGCCGCGTTGTCGGCCAGGAACACGGCGTCGAGCTTGGCGGCCTCGGCGATCTGCGCGGTGCGGATGTAGTGCTGGATGTCGGCGAACGCCCACGGGTCGCTCTCGGGCAGGCGCCAGGCCGAGGGCACGAAGCCGGAATGCAGGATGTTGACGTTGAGGTGCAGCTGCCTGCGCGGCGCGGTGGGGTGGTTGTTGCTCATTGGCTGAAATAGTCCGGCAGCCGGTAGCCTGCCCACACGGGGTTGGCCTTGAAGAACGTCTGGAATTCGGGCGACTGGTAGGCGGTGGCGATGTCTTTCGCGAACTTCGCGTGCTCGTTGCTGCGCTTCACCGCCACCACGTTGACGTAGGGCAGCGTCATGTCTTCGAGCTTCAGTGCCTCGGTGAGCTTCAGGCCCGAGGCCACGGCGAAGTTGCCCTGCACGGCCGCGAGGTCGGCGTCGGCCAGCGAGCGCGGCGCCTGTGCGGCGTCCAGCGGCACGATCTTCAGGCGCTTGGGGTTGCTCGCGATGTCGCGCTCCGACACGCTCAGCGGGCTCACGCCCGGCTTGAGCGTGACCCAGCCGATGGCCGCGAGGATGTTGAGTGCGCGGGCTGCATTCACCGGGTCGGCCGGCAGCGTGACGGTGGCGCCGTCGGGCACGGCGTCGAGCGTCTTGTGGCGGCGCGAATACAGGCCCATGGGCGGCGTCGGCACGTGCACCACGGGCACGAGGTCGAAGCCCTGCTGCTTGTTGGTGGCGTTCAGGTACAGCGAGTGCTGGAAGATGTTGGCGTCGATCTGGCCGCGCTCCACCGCGTCGTTGGGCTGCACGCCCTGGCTGAACTCGACGTACTTGATGCTGTAGCCCAGCTTCTTCAGCTGGGGCTCGATGCCGTGGGTGAAGGCGTCGCGGTAGGGGCCCGGCATGAAGCCGACGCGCAGGTCGTCCGCGTGGGCGGGCGCGAGCAGCAGCAGGCTCAGTGCGAGCCCGCCGGACAGCGGGGCAAGGCGGCGCAGCCACGAGGGGGCGCGCGAAAGGGAAGGCATGGCGACAACTCCGGGAGACGGCAAGGGGAGTCGGGCACTCTAGGACGCACGCCGTGCGTCGCGAACGAAGATTTGCGCGCTTGCATATCCGCAGGCCGGATAAACCGCGCCGGCTTTTGTAGGATGCGCCCCATGACCCTGCACATCGGAATCGTCGGCTGCTCCGCCGAAGGCGCGGCCCTTTGCTACAAGACCATCTGCATCGAGGGCGCGGCACTGCTCGGCCCGCACGCGCACCCCGAGGTGTCGATGCACACGCCCTCGCTCGCGGAGTACACGCGCTGCCTGGACGCGGGCGACCTGGCGGGCGTGGGCGAGTTGATGCTCGGCTCTGCGCACAAGCTCGCCGCGGCGGGCGCGGACTTCCTGATCTGCCCCGACAACACCATCCACCAGGCCTTCGACCACGTGGCGCCGCGTTCGCCGCGGCCCTGGCTGCACATCGCCGAGGTGGTGGCCGACGAGGCCGTGCGCCGGGGTTTTCGCCGCATCGGCATCACGGGCACGCGCTGGCTGACCGACAGCGAGGTGTATCCCGAGAAGCTCTCGGCGCGCGGTCTGGAATACGTGCGCCCCACAATCGAAGAGCGCGCCGAGATCGGCCGGATCATCATGGACGAGCTGGTCTGCGGCATCTTCAAGCCCGAGGCCGTGGCCACCTTCCAGCGCGTGATGCAGCGCCTGAAGGACGCCGAGGGCTGCGACGCGGTCGTGCTCGGCTGCACCGAGATCCCGCTGATCATGAGCGATGCGAACTCGTCGCTGCCGACGCTCGACTCGACGCGGCTGCTGGCGCGCGCGGCCTTGCGCCGCGCCACGCAGAAGGCCGACTAGGGCCTGTTCACCCTATTTCTGGCGTCGCGTTGGCTGGCAAAGGGGCTGGCTGCAAGGCGCCCGTGCGCAGCAA
>NZ_JBYSZY010000074.1:0-27567 GCF_058787635.1 Variovorax sp. FW305-3-2-15-B-LB1
CCCCGGAATCCATGATGCAAACCCTCCCCCAACCCACGCTCGATGGCGCGTTAATTGCTTGGCAACTGGGCTAGTATGCGTCTCACCAGAGACATCTTTTCGATGCAACCTCGCTGCACTGCACGCCCCTACGCATGTCCATCCACGCCGCACTCCACCACGTCACCCACTACACATACGACCGCCTGGTGCAGTTGGGCCCGCAAGTCGTGCGACTGCGCCCCGCGCCCCATTGCCGCAGCAATGTGATCTCGTACTCGCTGCGGGTCGAACCGGCCGAGCACTTCGTCAACTGGATGCAGGACCCGTTCGCCAACTACCAGGCGCGGCTCGTGTTCCCCGAGAAGACGCGCGAGTTCAAGGTCACGGTCGACCTCGTGGTCGAGATGGCGGTCTACAACCCCTTCGACTTCTTCCTGGAGCCGCAGGCCGAGAACTTCCCCTTCAAATACACGGCCTCGCAGGCCGAGGAGCTGGCGCCCTACCTCGTCACCGAGAAGCCCACGCCGCTGCTGCAGGCCTACCTCGACAAGATCGAGCGCAAGGAACAGCGCACCATCGACTTCCTGGTCGGCATCAACCAGCAGGTGCAGAAGGACGTCAGCTACCTCATCCGCATGGAGCCCGGCGTGCAGACGCCGGAAGAAACGCTGAGCAACGGCAGCGGCTCCTGCCGCGACTCGGGCTGGCTGCTGGTGCAGCTGCTGCGCCATTGCGGCCTGGCCGCGCGCTTCGTGTCGGGCTACCTGATCCAGCTCACGCCCGACGTGAAGGCGCTCGATGGCCCCAGCGGCACCACGGTCGACTTCACCGACCTGCACGCCTGGTGCGAGGTGTTCCTGCCGGGCGCCGGCTGGATCGGCCTGGATGCCACCTCGGGCCTGCTGGCCGGCGAAGGCCACATTCCACTCGCCTGCACGCCCACGCCGTCGAGCGCCGCGCCCATCGAAGGCGGCGTCGACGAGTCCGAGGTCGAGTTCAGCCACGAGATGAAGGTCACGCGCATCTACGAATCGCCGCGCGTCACCAAGCCCTACACCGAAGAACAATGGGCCGAGGTGCTCGCGCTCGGCGACGCGGTCGATGCGCGCCTCGTGGCCGGCGACGTGCGCCTGACGATGGGCGGCGAGCCCACCTACGTGGCCACCAGCGACCGCGACGCTCCCGAATGGAACACCGACGCGCTCGGCCCCACCAAGCGCGGCTACGCCACCGAGCTCGTGCACAAGCTGCGCGCCGAGTACGGCCAGGGCGGCTTCCTGCATTTCGGCCAGGGCAAGTGGTACCCGGGCGAGCAGCTGCCGCGCTGGGCGCTGTCGATCTTCTGGCGCGCCGACGGCCAGACGCTGTGGCACGACCCCGAGCTGTTCGCCGACGAACGCTTTCCCACCCACTACACGAGCGAAGACGCGCGCCGCTTCACCACCGTGCTGGCGCACAAGCTGGGCCTCACCGAGCGCTACATCCAGCCCGGCTACGAGGACACCTACTACTACCTGTGGCGCGAACGCCGCCTGCCGGTGAACGTCGACCCCTTCGACTCCAAGCTGGACGACGAACTCGAACGCGTGCGCCTGCGCCGCGTGTTCACGCAGAAGCTCGACGCGGTGATCGGCTACATGCTGCCCATCGAGCCCGGCAACGCCAACAGCGACGCGCCCGCGCTCGCCGGCCCCGGCTGGAAGACCGGCCCCTGGTTCCTGCGCGACGACCGCCTGTTCCTGATCCCGGGCGATTCGCCCATGGGCTACCGCCTGCCGCTCGACTCGCAGCCGTGGGCCAGCAAGGGCGACTACCCCTACCTCATCGAGCGCGACCCGACCGCGCCGCGCGCCGCGTTGCCCACCGCGTCCGACTACCGCGCACGCTATGCCACCGCCACCCCGGTGGCCGGCGCCGACCTGGGCGAGGTGCCCTACACCTTCGGCACGCCGCCCGTGGTGGCCGCGTCGCTGCGCATGCAAAGCCCCGGCGATGCGGCGAAGGGCGATGCAGCAGCTGCGGCTGATCCCGCCACGCCCGCCACGCGCCAACCGCTGCGCGGCGAATCGGCCCATTGGGTCACGCGCACCGCGCTGTGCGTCGAAGTGCGCGACCCGCGCCGCGCCAACGGCCCGGCGGCCGAGAAGAAAGGCAGCGCCTCGGGCGTGCTCTACGTCTTCATGCCGCCGCTGGCGCGCCTGGAGGACTACCTCGACCTCGTCGCCGCCGTCGAAGCCACCGCGCAGCAGCTCGGCGTGCGCATCGTGATGGAAGGCTATCCGCCGCCGCGCGATCCGCGCCTGAAGATGCTGGCCGTGACGCCCGACCCGGGCGTGATCGAAGTCAACATCCACCCGGCCCACAACTGGAAGGAACTGGTCGACCACACCGAGTTCCTCTACAACGCCGCGTTCGAGACGCGCCTGTCGGCCGAGAAGTTCATGACCGACGGCCGCCACACCGGCACCGGCGGCGGCAACCACTTCGTGATGGGCGGCGCCACGCCGGCCGACAGCCCCTTCCTGCGCCGGCCCGAGCTGCTCGCGAGCCTCTTGCTGTATTGGCACAACCATCCGTCGCTGAGCTACCTGTTCTCGGGCATGTTCATCGGCCCGACCAGCCAGGCGCCGCGCGTGGACGAGGCGCGCAACGACCAGGTCTACGAGCTCGAAATCGCGTTGAAGGAGATCGCCAAGAACCGCGAGATCTACGGCCAGAACATGCCCGCATGGCTGGTCGACCGCACGCTGCGCAACATCCTGATCGACGTGTCGGGCAACACGCACCGCAGCGAGTTCTGCATCGACAAGCTCTACTCGCCCGACTCCAGCACCGGCCGCCTCGGCCTGCTGGAACTGCGCGCCTTCGAGATGCCGCCGCATGCGCGCATGAGCATCGCGCAGCAGCTGCTGATCCGCGCGCTGGTCGCCCGCTTCTGGGACGCGCCCTACCAGGCGCCCGTCACCCGCTGGGGCACCGAGCTGCACGATCGCTTCCTGCTGCCGACCTTCGTCAAGATGGACTTCGACGACGTCATCAGCGAGATGCGCCAGGCCGGCTTTGCCTTCGATGCCGACTGGTTCGCGCCGCACTTTGAGTTCCGCTTCCCGCTCGTGGGCCAGATGCAGTCGATGGGCGTGGAGCTGTCCCTGCGCAACGCACTGGAGCCGTGGCACGTGATGGGCGAAGAAGGCTCGGCCGGCGGCACGGTGCGCTATGTCGACTCGTCGCTGGAGCGCATCGAGGTGCGCGTGACCGGCCTGAACGAAAGCCGCCACGTCGTCACCGTCAACGGCAAGGTGCTGCCGCTGCAGCCCACCGGCGTCACCGGCGAGTTCGTGGCCGGCGTGCGCTACAAGGCCTGGAATCCGCCCTCGGCGCTGCACCCCAGCATCCCGGCCCACGCGCCGCTGACCTTCGACCTCGTCGACACCTGGATGAAGCGCTCGCTGGGCGGCTGCCAGTACTTCGTCGCCCACCCGGGCGGGCGCAACTACGACACCTTCCCGGTCAACGCCTACGAGGCCGAAAGCCGCCGCCATTCGCGCTTCACGCGCACCGGCCACACCCCGGGCCTGCTGCGCACGCCGCCGGCCACCATCGAGCTGCCGGGCAGCCGGGAGTTTCCGTTCACGCTGGACCTGCGGCGCTGACCGGTCCGAGGACTCAGGGGGAACCCTGTCGCACCGCCGGATCGGCCCCGGTGACGGTGATGTGACAATCTCCCCCCTGTGGAACCCCTGAACGAATCCCTGTTCGACGCCCAGGCCCCGGAGCATCCGGCGGCGCTGGCGTCTTCGCTCGCGCCGGCGGCCCTGCCTGGGCATTTCGACGAATTGCGGGGACAGGCGACGCCCGCGGCGCCTTCGCGGCCGGTGTCGGGCGCGGCCCCGGCGCCCGCTGCGGCCCCGCTGCTGTACGACGCCGCCGAGGAGCGACCGACCCCGTCGCAATCGCAGTCCCAGTCACAGTCCTCCTCGCAATCACAGACACAGGAACCTTCACCCTCCGGCGACCAGCCCCCGCTCACCCCCGCCTGGAACGCCTTCTTCGAACAGCTCGGCCCCGGCGGCATCAACGACCTGCCGCGGCGTGCGGTCAGCCTGGAGCGGCAGATCCGCGACAACGGCGTCACCTACAACGTGTACGCCGACGCCAACGGCCCGCAGCGGCCGTGGTCGCTCGACCTGTTCCCGCTGATCGTCTCGCCCGAGAGCTGGGCGCAGATCGAGGCCGGCGTGCAGCAGCGCGTGCGCGTGCTCGACCGCGTGATGGCCGACGCCTACGGCCCGCAGCAACTGCTGGCCGAGGGCCTGCTGCCGCCGGCGCTGGTGCGCGGCCATCCGGGCTACCTGCGCGCACTGCACGGCGTGAAGCCGGCCGGTGACACCTGGCTGCACATCGCCGCCTTCGACCTCGCACGCGGCCCCGACGGCAACTGGTGGGTGGTCTCGCAGCGCACGCAGGCGCCTTCGGGCCTGGGCTACCTGCTGGAGAACCGCCTCGCGATCACGCGGCAGTTTCCGCAGGCCTTCGAGGCGCTGCAGGTGCAGCGGCTGGCCGCCACCTACAGCGCCATGATGGAAGGCCTGCAGCGCATGTGCCCCTCGGGCTCGCCGCCGCACATCGCGCTGCTCACGCCGGGCCCGTACAACGAGACCTACTTCGAGCACGCCTACCTGGCGCGCTACCTCGGCCTGACGCTGGTCGAGGGCAGCGACCTCACGGTGCGCGACCAGCGCCTGTACCTGAAAACGCTGCAGGGCCTGCGCCCGGTGCACGGCCTCATCAAGCGGCTCGACGACCAGTTCCTCGACCCGCTGGAGCTGCGGCCCGACTCCACGCTCGGCGTGCCCGGCCTGCTGCAGGCCATCCGCGCGGGCAACCTGCTGGTGGCCAACATGCCGGGCTCGGCGTTTCTCGAATCGCCGGCGCTACTGGGCTTCCTGCCGGGGCTGGCGCTGCGGCTCATCGGTGAAAAACTCAAGCTGCCGGCGCTGCCGACCTGGTGGTGCGGCGAACGCGCATCGCTCGAGGCCGTGCTGCCGCAGTTGGGCGAGAGCGCCATCAAGCCGACCTACCCCGGCTTCCAGGGGCGCTCCAGTTTCGACGCCGTGTTCGGCAGCCAGCTCAGCCGCCGTGAAATCGACGAATGGGCCGGACGCATCGTGCGCGAGGGCGACGTCCACACGGTGCAGGGCTACCTGCCGCTGTCGCAGATGCCGACCTGGGCCAGCGACCTCGGCCCCGGCCACATCGCGCCGCGCGCGCTGATGCTGCGCGTGTTCGCGGTGAGCGACGGCCCGCAGTCGTGGCGCGTGCTGCCCGGCGGGCTGGCGCGCCTGGCGGGCCCCGATGCGCAGATCGCCTCGATGCAGCGCGGCGGCAGCAGCGCCGACGTCTGGGTGCAGACGCACGGCGAGGTCGACCGCACCACGCTGCTGCAACCGCACGCCACGCCGGCCTCGCTGGCGCGGCACCGTGCGCCGGTCACCAGTCGCGCGGCCGAGAACATGTTCTGGCTCGGCCGCTACACCGAGCGCGCCGAAAACGCGGTGCGCCTGGCGCGCCTCACGCTCAACCTGCTGGGCAGCGAAGACCAGTCCTCGCGCCCGCTGCTCGAATGGCTGCACCGCATGGCGGTGCGCAATGCGCTCGTGCCGGCCGAGGCGCCGAGCGCGCCGCAGTCACGCCGCGTGTTCGAACGCGCGCTCATCGCCGAGCTGGGCGACGTCGACCACGGCGGCAGCGTGGGCTACAGCCTGCGCAGCATCCGGCAGGCCGCGGCGGCCGTGCGCGAACGGCTGTCGCAGGACAACTGGAACCAGATCGTGCGCGCCGAAAGCGACTTCCTGCGGCGCGCGGCCGAGCAGGCAGGCGAAGGCAGCTTTGCCGCCAGCGCCGCCCTGCGCGCGCTCGAATCCGCCAGCACCGCGCTGGCCGCCATGACCGGCGCGCAGACCGACCGCATGACGCGCGACGACGCCTGGCGGCTGCTGTCGATCGGCCGCCACATCGAGCGGCTGGGCTTTTTGTCGAGCGCGCTCGAGGCCGGCTTCGCCAACGGCGCCGTGCACGAAGTGAGCGGCTTCGAGGCGATGGTGGCGCTGTTCGACAGCACCATCACCTTCCATGCCCGCTACCAGCAGCGCCGCGACGTCGCCACGCTGGTCGACCTGCTGGTGCTCGACGCCGAGAACCCGCGTTCGCTGGCCTGGGTCACGCAGACGCTGCGCGGGCGCATCGCGCGGCTCGCGGGCAGCGCGCCGGGCAAGCTCACCGCCCTGTCGTACGAGCTGCCCGACCCGGCCACCTGGACGCTCGAACACCTGTGCGCGGCCGGCCCCGGTGCCGACTACCCCGCGCTGGTCGAGCTGCTCGCCACCTGCGAGACGGCCGCGTACCACGTGTCGGACGCCATCGGCACGCGCTACTTCACGCTCACATCCGAATCGCTGCGCTCCGTCGGCGCCTGATTCCATACCTACACAACGATATTTCGAAGGAGGCATTTCCATGTCCGGCATCGCCCTCAACCGCCGTCTCACCCTGACCGCCGCCAGCCTCCTGGTCGGCCTCGCGCTCGCCGGTTGCGGCAAGCAGGAACCCGCCGCGCCCGCGGCGGCTTCGGCACCGCCGCCCGCTGCCGCACCGCGCGTGCTGGTCGTGGGCACCGACGCGGCCTACACGCCCTTCGAATCGCAGAACGAAAAGGGCGAGGTCGTGGGCTTCGACATCGACGTGGTGAAGGCCATCGCGCAGAAGGCCGGCATCGAGGTGAAGTTCGTCAACACGCCGTGGGAAGGCATCTTCAACACGCTCGAGCTGGGCGACCGCGACCTGCTGGTGTCGGCCATCACCATCACGCCCGAGCGCCGCCAGACGATGGACTTCTCGCAGCCCTACTTCGAGGCCCGCCAGCTCATCGCGGTGAAGAGCGACTCGACGGTCGCGAAGTTCGACGACATCAAGAAGCTCAAGGTCGGCGTGCAGAACGGCACCACCGGCGACGAGGTCGTGGGCAAGCTGCTGGGCAAGTCGAGCACCGACATCAAGCGCTTCGAATCGACGCCGCTGGCACTCAAGGAACTCGAAGCCGGCGGCGTGCAGGCCGTGGTGGCCGACAACGGCGTGGTGGCCCATTACCTGGCCAACAACCCGGGCGGCGGCTTCAAGACCGTGAGCGACGCCGGCTTCTCGACCGAGCAGTACGGCATCGCCGTGAAGAAGGGCAACGCCGAGCTGCTGGCAAAGATCGACAAGGGCCTGGCCGACATCAAGGCCGACGGCACCTACGCCAAGATCTACGCCTCGCACTTCGGCGCCGAGTCCAAGTAGACAGCGAGCCGCGCCATGCTGCTGCACGTCACCCACGAAACGCGCTACGCGTACGCGCCGGCGGTCGAGACGGCGCAGCACCTGGCGCACCTGCGCCCGCTGGCCACCGCCTCGCAGGAGCTCGTGAGCCACCAGCTCACGATCGACCCCGCGCCCGCACAGCGCAACGAGGTGCCCGACCTGTACGGCAACACGCGCGCCTTCTTCGCGCTCGAGACCACGCACGACCACCTCATCGTCACGGCCGAGAGCGTGGTGAAAACCTCAGAGCCCGTGCTCTCTCCCGCCGTGGCGCGCGAGCTGCCCTGGGAGGCCGTGCGCGAGCGCTTCCGCTTTCGCAAGGACGCGCCCTTCGACCCCGCCTCGGAGTTCGTCTTTCCCTCGCCGTACGTGCCGCGTCACGACGACTTCGTCGCCTACGCGCGCGCCAGCTTCGTGCCCGAGCGTCCCACCTTCGACGTGGCGATGGACCTCACCGAGCGCATGTACCGCGACTTCGCCTACGACGCCGACAGCACCGAGATCAACACCCCCGCCGTCGAGGCCCTGGCACAGCGCAAGGGCGTGTGCCAGGACTTCGCCCACATCCTCATCGCGTGCTTTCGCGCCATGGGCCTGCCGGCGCGCTACGTGAGCGGCTACCTGCTCACGCAGCCCCCGCCGGGCCAGCCGCGCCTGGTGGGCGCCGACGCCTCGCATGCGTGGGTGTCGGTGTACCTGCCCGGCGAGGGCGAAGGCCCCGAGAGCGTGGGCGACTGGGCCGACTTCGACCCCACCAACGGCCGCCAGCCCGGCGAGGACTACGTCACGCTCGCCATCGGGCGCGACTACTCCGACGTCTCGCCAATGCGCGGCGTGCTGCATGGCGGCGCGCGCCACACGCTGCATGTCGGCGTGACCGTGCAACCCGTGGGGGAAGTGGTGCAGCTGCCGGCGTCGGCGGCGCAAACACAGACACAATCACCCCCGTCATCGTCATCATCATCCCCAGATCAGGAGTCTCCATGAGCGTTTACGACAAGCTTTCCAGCCTCGGCATTTCCCTGCCCCCGGTGTCCGCACCTGCCGCCGCCTACGTGCCCTTCGTGCAGACCGGCAACCTCGTGTTCCTGTCGGGCCACATCGCCAAGAAGGACGGCAAGGTCTGGGTCGGCCAGCTCGGCGCCAACATCGGCACCGACGAAGGCAAGCAGGCCGCACGCGCCATCGCCATCGACCTGCTCGGCACGCTGCACGCGGCCGTGGGCGACCTGAACAAGGTCAAGCGCATCGTCAAGGTGATGAGCCTCGTGAACTCGGTCGGCACCTTCACCGAACAGCACCTGGTGACCAACGGCGCCAGCGAGTTCTTCGCCGAAGTGTTCGGCCCCGAAAAGGGCGCGCATGCACGCAGCGCCTTCGGCGTGGCGCAGATCCCGATGGGCGCCTGCGTCGAGATCGAACTGATCGCGGAGATCGGCTGATCTTCTTCAGGGCGGCTCAGCCTCAATGAATGAGCCGCCCGCCATTTCCGATCATTGAAAGCGTCACGGGGTGCGGACGCACACCCGGATCGTCGCCACTCGACACCGGAATCCCCTCGATCTCACGCCGCAGCATCAGCTTCATGGCGTCCTGCATCGAGCGGCGCGGTGAAGCGGCCAGCGCCGTGCGCGCTGCCTCCACCGTCACCATCGCCACCACGTACCCTTCCAGCGAAAAGTAGCTGAACTCGTCGCGACCCATGTGGCTGCGCATGTCCTGCTGGTAGCGCTGTACCAGCGGCGACGTTGCCAGGCGCGGGTTGGGCATGACCTGCGAGATCACGGTGCCGCGCGCCGCCGGCCCCACGCTCTTGGCGAGCACCTCGCCGTTGACGATCGAGAGCATGTACGGCGTCGGCCTCGCAACACCACTCTCCGCCGCCAGCCCCGACAGCAGCTTCACCCCGCACGGCGTCACGCACAGCGCGAACAGCGCATCGGGCTTCGCCGCGCGCACGCTGGCGGCCAGCGCGGCACCGTCCATCTGCGCCAGCGCCACGCCCTGCTGCCCCACGAGTTCGATGCCCGCGCCGCGCAGCGCGACCTCGAGCGCGGCAAAGGCGTCGCGCCCCAGCCCGTCGTCCTGCCAGACCGCGAACACGCGCCGCTGCCGCACCGACACGGCCTGCGCGACCAACTGGCGCACCTCGTCGGCGTAGCTTGCGCGCAGGTGGTAGATGAGCGCGCGCTGCGCGCCGTGCAGCGCCGACGCGCCGGTCATCGCGCCGATCAGCGGCGTGCCCGCCTCGCGCATCGTCGGGTAGGCCGCGTCGATGTGCGAGGTGCCGGCCGACAGGCCCAGCGCATCGACCTTGTCCTGCACCACGAGCTGGCGGATGTTCTGCGTGTGGCGCTCCACCGAGTAGCCGTCGTCCAGCGCGCGCCACACCAGCTTGTGGCGCCCGAGCAGGCCCTCGCGCTGCACGCGCGCCAGGTAGGCGTCGATGCCGTCCTTCACGTTGCGCCCGGCCTCGCCGAGCGGCCCGCTCAGCGGCAGCGACTGCCCCACCACGATCTCGTCGGCGCGGCCCGGCAGGCCGAGAAAGAGAAGACCCAGAAGCGCAAGCCAGCGGTAGACCATCGTGGTGTTGTCCTTGCCAGCGTCGCCGGCCGTGGGGCAGCCTGAAGCAGGCGGGCCCCGATCTTGGCGGCGCACCATGCGCGGCGGCCATCGGACATTTCCGGCCGGCGCTACGGGGAACCCTGCTGCTCGCAAACCCTCGGGCGCGGCCGTGCGGCGCGGCCCGCGACCTATCATGCAGCGCGCCACCGCCCGCCCCCATGACAGCACCCGCCCGCGAGAGCCTGCAGGACATGCCCTTCGACACCATCGTCGAACAGGCGGTGGCGGGCATCTACGTGATCCAGGACGACCGCTTCGTCTACTGCAACGCGACCTGGGCCGCCATCGTGGGCTACACCGCAGAGGAAATGACCGGCATGTCGCTGGCCGAGATCGTGCCGCCCGACTTCGTGGAAGTCGTGCGCTCGCGCATCCGCATCCGGCTGGCGGGCAATCCGCCGAGCATGCACTTCATCACGCGCGGCCTGCACCGCGACGGGCGCGTGCGCTTTGTCGAAGTCCACGGCTCGCGCATCGAGCACCGGGGCCGCCCGGCCGTGATGGGCGTGGGCGTGGACGTGACCGACCGCGTGCGCAACGAGGAAGAACGCCAGCGCTCGCGCGAGCAGCTGCAGGCCCTGGCGGCCTACACCGCCAACAAGCTCGAGGAGCAGCGGCTGGCGCTGTCGCGCGACGTGCACGACGTGCTCGGCGGCATGCTGACCTCGATCAAGATGGACGCCACCCGCATCCAGCGCCGCGCCGACAACCCCGAGGTGCAGGCGCTCACGCAGGGCCTGATCGCGCTCACGCAGCAGACCATCGACACGGTCAAGCAGATCTCGGAGGCGCTGCGCCCCAGCGCGCTCGACCACCTCGACCTGTCGGTGGCGCTGGCCCACGAGCTGCAGGCCTTCACGCGCCGCTCGGGCGTGCTGCATTCGCTGGACACCGACGCGCCCGCGCTGCGGCTTGCGCCCAAGCAGGCCACCGCGGTCTACCGCATCTTCCAGGAAGGCCTGACGAACGTCCTGCGCCACGCGAAGGCGCAGCGCGTGGACGTGCGGCTGCGCGTGGACGGCGAGCGCCTGCGGCTCGCGCTGCACGACGACGGCTGCGGCTTCGACCCCGACGCCCCCGAAGGCAGCGCGCTGGGCCTTCTGAGCATGCGCGAGCGCGCACGCGAGATCGGCGGCGAGCTGCACATCCACGCGGCGCCCGGCGCGGGCACGCGGCTGGCGCTGAGCGTGCCGCTGCTGCAGCCGGAGAGCGGCCCGGCATGATCGACATCCTGATGGTCGACGACCACACGATCTTCCGCTCGGGCCTGCAGCGGCTGCTGCTCGACGAGACCGACCTGCGCACCACGGCCGAGGCCGGCAACGGCGCCGAGGCGCTCGAGCTGGTGCGCCAGCGCCGCTTCGACGTGGTGCTGCTGGACATCAACATGGAAGGCCGCAACGGCCTGGAGGTGCTTGCCTCGATCCGCGCGCTGCAGCCCGCGCTGCCGGTGCTCATGCTGTCGATGTACGCCGAGGAGCAGTACGCGCTGGTCGCCATCCAGGCCGGCGCGCGCGGCTACATTGCGAAAGACGCGGAGCCCGCCGAGCTGGTGCGCGCGATCCGCTGCGTGGCGGCCGGCGGCCAGTACCTGAGTGCGCGCGCCGCCTCGCAGGTCAGCGGCCAGCTCGAAGGCCGCGACGACCGCCCCGCGCACCAGCGGCTCACGGTGCGCGAGCACCAGATCATGCTCATGATGCTCAAGGGCCTGTCGCTCACGGCCATCGGCGACGAGATGCTCATCAGCGTGAAGACCGTGAGCACGCACCGCAGCAACATCCTCGACAAGCTGGGCGTGGCCAGCACGGCGGAGCTGGTGCTCTATGCCGTGCGCCACGGGATCATCCAGTAGATCGATCGCTTCGGAAACTCAGCGTGTGCCGTTGCGCAGCGGGTCGACGGACTCGGGCAGCGCGTTGAAGTCGATCTGCTGGAACAGGAACTCGCGCTGCTGCGGCGACAGCAGCGAATAGCGCGGCCAGAAGAACAGGTAGTCGTCGGCCGACATGCGCGGCTGGTTGTCGAAGACCATGCGCTTGCTGCACAGCAGGCACACGAAGTTGGTCCAGTTGTTCCAGGTCGTCTGGCCGTCGAACATGCGGCTCGGTGCGCCGTAGCGGGCAAAGCTCGCCGCGTGGCCGATGAACTTGTCCGACAGCGCCTTGCGGCTGCTTGCGTTCGCGGGGTTCCAGGCAAAGCGCATGAAGTTCGGCTCGTCGGTCACGAAGTTGCCGAACAGCGCCGCCACGTCGATGCCGTGGAACGCGCCGAAGGTGTCCTTCCAGGGCTGCGGCGTGTCGTCCCAGTTGTAGTTGTAGCGGTAGATGTCGCCGTTCTGCAGGCGCAGCACGCGGATCACGTTGTCGATCACGTTGTCCAGCGCGTAGCTGATCACTTCGTGCGTCTGCGTGTAGATCGGCCGGAACTCGGGCTTGATCAGCTGGTTGAAGGTGACGCTGCCGGGCGCCGCGTAGTTGGTCAGGTTCCACAGCTCCTGCTGCGAAGGCTGGCCCATGCCGAACAGGAAGGCGAAGTACGAGCCCTCGTCGTGCGTGGAGCCGATCATCAGCGGCATCTTGTTGTAGTTGCCCGCCAGCAGGCCGGGCAGCCCGCTCGCGCGGATCACGGTGCCGTCGGTGAAGTGGCCCGGCACCACCGGGCTGGGCGTGAACTTCATGATCTGCGCCGCGCTCGCACCGCGCAGCAAGGCGGCGATGTCGGCGGCGCTCATGGTCACGCGCTGCGCCGCGGCCTGCAGCGTGGTCGAGGCGCGGCCGGTGTCGACCAGCAGGTTGTCGATGAGCGAATCGGCCGCCAGCGTGCCCACCACCGGCGGATAGGCATTGGGCACGCCCGACATGCACAGTGCGCGGTGGAACTTGCCGTCGGTCAGCGGCGACTGCAGCAGGCCCCAGGTGTTGATGCAGCCGGCCGACTGGCCCGCCACCGTCACCTGCCCCGGGTTGCCGCCGAAGGCGCGCGCGTTGGCCTTCACCCAGTCGAGCGCGCGCACGAGGTCCAGCGTGGTGAAGTTGCCCGAGTCGTCCAGCGCGTTGCCGGTCTTCATGGCCGGGTGGTTCAGCCAGCCCAGCATGCCCATGCGGTACTGCACGGTGACCACCACCATGTTGGCCTTCTGCGCCAGGTAGGCGCCGTCGTAGGCCGGCTCGCGCGCCGAGCCCTTGGTGTTGCTGCCGCCGTGGATCCAGAAGAACACCGGCAGGTTCTCGGCGCTGGAGTTCGGCCGCCACACGTTCAGGTACAGACAGTCTTCGGTGCCCACGGGCTGGCCGAAGGTGGCCGGGTCGGGCTCGCCGAAGGGGTTGCCGACCTGCGCGCACATGCCGGCCAGCGTGGTCGCGGCGCGCGCGCCGCTCCACGGTTGCGGCGGCTGCGGGGCGCGCCAGCGCAGGTTGCCGACAGGCGGCTGCGCGAAGGGAACGCCCAGGAAGGCGTGCGTGTTGTTGGCCGCGACCTTGCCGTAGATCTGGCCGGCGTCCAGCGTGCGCGTGAGGCTCTGGTTGTAGGCGGCCAGCGCGGGCGCCGCGAGCATCGCGAGCGCCCACAGGACGGTGGTGCGAAGCAGCAGGCGAACGAGGCCTGCGAAAGAACGGGAGCGGTGCATGGTGGTTGTCTCCTCGAGGTGGATGCGGCGGGCTCTGACGGCCTCGGTCATGCATCGATTCTCGTGAGCACCCTGCCCCGCCCGCCTCGGTGTCATCGCAGGGGGGCGGCAAGAATCCTCCGATTGACATCCGGCCCGCAAAGGGCCATGCAACGCGGGGCGCGGCTACTTGCGCTTCCAGCTCGCCACGGTGATGTACACGCCGGTTTCCTTCGCGTCGCGCAGGCGCACGCTGTAGCGGCCCGCGCCGTCGGTGCCGTTGAAGACGACCTCGCGGCCCTCCTCGTCCAGCGTCGCGCCCTTGGCGAGTTCGCGGTACGCGTCGACCAGCTTGGCGATCGGCTCGTAGCTGCGCAGCGTGACCTCGGCATCGGGCAGCCGCGCCTCGGGGCGCTGGGCGCTCTGGTAGGCCGTGCGCATCGGCAGGCCGGCCAGCCCCTTGGGCAGCACGATCTTGCCGGCGCTGGCGGTGCTGTTCACCTCGGCCGTCTGCACCAGCAGCGGATGCAGCGACACCGGGAAGCCCGGCGGCAGCTGCTCGGCGCGCCAGCCCGGCACGCCCGGCTGGCCGGTGATGTATTCGACGCTGGCGATCTTCTGCGCGGCGGCCACGTCCGCCGGATCGTCGCTGTCGGCCATGGCCGCGAGGAACGACGGCAGCTGCTTGCTCCAGGCCACGAGCGGCGCGGCGTCGGCCTGGCTGGCACCGGCACGCTGGAAGACCGACAGCACGGTCTGCGGCAAGGGGTTGCACACCTTGGGGTCGTCGCGCTTGGCGGGCGCACGGCAGTGGCCGTTGACCAGCCCCACCGCCTGCACGCGGCCGTCGGCGTCGATCAGCATCGCCGCGCGCTCTTCACCATGGCCGCCGCCGCTGACCGACGCGATCACCTGGCGGCCGTCGGGCCACACGGTGCGCGTGACGTCGAACTTCGAGCGCATGCCTTCGAGCAGCTGCTGCGCGATCAGCGTGTCGGGCTCGGTGTAGTTGCCGCGCGCGTAGCCGACCAGGCCGATCACGGCGCTGCGGATGCGCGTCTGCTCGCTCAGGCGCAGCGTGGGCGGCGGCAGCTCCGTCGTGACGGGCGCCGCAGCGTCTTGTGCGTGGGCGGTGAGCGCGCAGGCGAACACCAGCGACGCGAGCGCCGCCGGAATCAATGTCTTCTTCATTCGGAAATTTCCACTTCGATGTTCGTGATCGCGGGCATGTCGCGCGGAACCGTCGTGCTGACGGAGAAGCTCAGGCCGTTGCGGCTACCGGCGATGAAGCCGTCGCTGGACTCGATGTACTTCAGCGGCGGCGACAGCTGCTTGTAAAACGCCAGCACCTGCTGCGGCGTGTCGACGGTCTGCAGGCGCAGCACGCGCTTGGCCTTGGCGTCGCTCAGCGCGTCCTGCGCGGTGCCGTAGATCAGCGCCTTGGGGTACAGCGGCACCTGCGCGGAGAAGGCCTTGTTGGGCCGCACGATGGGACGCGCCGTGGTGCGCGCGGCGTCCATCGTGAGGTACTCGGTCGTGGCGATCTTCTCGCCCACGCCCTCACCGCCCTGCATGCGGTCGGGAACCTGCTGGCTCCATGCGACCAGCGGTTGCGCCTTGGTGCGGTCGAGGCCGGGGCGCAGGAAGACCGAGAGCACGGCGTGCTGGTCGTCGAGACAACCGCTCGACGACGAGTTCTTGCCGCAACTGCGATGCACCAGTGCGGCAGCCAGCACGTCACCGCTGCGGTCGTCGACCAGCACGGCCGCGCGCTCGCCGCCGTCGTAGGGCCGGCGGTACGACGAAAGCAGTCGTTGGCCGTCAGGCAGCGCCTGCTGCTTGCGGTCGGGGCGCGAGGCCAGGCCCGAGATCAGCTGCTCGGCCAGCAGGCCTTCGGGCCAGTAGTAGGAGCCCGAGGCCATGCCGGCGAAGCGGGTCACGGCCAGGTCGAGTGCGGGAGCGTTGGATGTTTCCGGCGCGCGCTCGTGATGCGGCACGAGGACCAACTGGGGTGTCGCGGTTTGTGCGACGGCGCCGAGGGAAGAGAGAAGAAGAAAAGCGAGGAAAGCGGAACGCGGTCGAAGGTGAGGCATGCAAAAAAGAAAGCGAACGATGCGGCTTGCCCGATGTTTGCGGACAAGTGTGTCGTTTCATTCTAGAAGGCGTTCATTGCCAAAACGCCTTGCACCTCATCGCCGCGACGATCGGCTCACGGCGAGACCGCGAGCTTCGAACACAGCAGCCGCATCGCCGCACCGATCGGTGCGATCACCGGCACGTCGAAGCGCGGCGCGAGCGCGAGCGCGGCCTGCCCGAGCGGACCGCCGCCGATGATCACGGCCTGCGCGCCGTCGTCGTCGATGCAGCGTTGCACGGCCTGCGCCAATGCGTCTTCGAGCGCCTTCGCATCGGCCGCGAGCGCGCGCGGATCGCCCTGCGTCAGGCGAATGCCGCTGTACTGCGCGCGCAACCCGAGCGCGGCCGCGCGCGCCTCGATGGGCACCACGAGGTCGGGCGTGACGGTGGCGATGCCGAAGCGCCGCCCGCCCTCGCCCGCCGCGAGCATCGAGGCTTCGGCGATGCCGACCACGGGCACGCCGACCTCGCGCCGCAACAGCGCCACGCCGGGGTCGCCGAAGGCGCTGACGATCACGCCGTCCCAGCCCTCGCCTGCCGCCGCGCGCCACACCTTCAGCACCTCGAGCGCGGCCGCATTCAGCTCGTCTTCGTTGACGATCATCGGCGGGCCCTGCACCGCCGTGCGGCCGGTCACGCGGCAACCGGCGGGCGCTTCGGCGGACGCGATGCCGACCATCATGTCGGTGGTGGCGACGGAGGCGTTGGGGTTGATGAGCAGGATGTCGGGCATGCGGAAAGGCGCTTTCTTTTGTCTGGAGAGACCGGTCGTTGCGTGGCTCAGTTCGAGCGGGCCAGCGTCGCGCCCGGTGCGCGGTCTTCGGCCTCGGCCTCGCCGGGCAGCGGCAGCGCATCGGGCGACTGGCCGTAGGTCTCGGGCACGCACTGCACGCTGGCCACGAACACCGCGTACATCGCGGCGGCCAGGCCGAACACGCCGACCAGCCCGAAGCTGTCGAACAGGCGCCCCGCCACCAGCGGCATCAGCGCGCCGGCGGCCGTGCCCGTGGCCAGGATGAAGGCCGTGCCGAAGGCGCGCACGCGCGTCGGGTACAGCTCGGGCGCGAAGATCCAGATGGTCGTGTTGAGCAGCAGCACGAAGAACTGGAACACCGCGCCCGCGATGAGGATCACGACGATGCTCTTGGCGACGAAGCCGATGGTCAGCGCCGCGAGGCAGGCGCACACGGCGCCGGCTGTCAGCACGCGCTTGCGCGGAAAGTGAAAGCCCAGCAGCGAGGCCGCGATGGCGCCCAGCAGGCTACCGCCCTGCATCACCATCGTGAACAGCAGGCTCTTGGACATGCTGTAGCCCAGCGTCACGAGGATGGTCGGCATCAGCGTGAGCACCGAGATCTGCGCGCCATAGGTCATCCAGATCGTGATGCACAGCGGCACCGTGCGTCGCGCCAGCGCGCCGCGGAAGATCTCGGTCACGCGCACCTTCGGCCGGGCGGCCTGCGCGAGCGTGCCGTCGTCGGTGATGTAGGGGTGCGGCGCCGCCGGCTTGCCCGACAGCCGCCCCGAGGCGAGGCGCGACAGCACCGCGTTGGTTTCCTTCACACGGCCCTGCGACAGCAGGAAGCGCGGCGTCTCGGGGATGTAGCGGCGGTAGAAGGCACCCAGCAGCGCCGGCACCATGAGGCAGGCGAACAGCCAGCGCCAGGCGTTGTCGCCCGGGAACATCCAGAACACCAGCAGGCCGAAGCCCGGCGCCAGGAAGTTGCCGAGCCCGCCCGCGCCCACGTTGACCATCCCCACCGCCGTGCCGCGGAACTTGGTGGAGCAGAACTCGGCCAGCATCGTGACCGCAATGGCGATCTCGCCGCCCAGCCCGAAGCCCACCACCGCGCGGCCCAGCGCCATCACCGTGAAGTTGGGTGCCATCGCGCAGATGCCCGCGCCGAGCGTGAACAGCAGCAGGTCGATCGACAGCATCACGCGCCGGCCGTAGCGGTCGGCGATGAAGCCCGAAATGATCCGTCCGATGGCCGCGCAGGCAAAGGTGACGGTGTTCAGGAAGCCGATGTCGGAGGCGCTCAGCCCCCACTGCTCGCGCAGCATCGGGCCGACGATGCCTACCGCGTTCTGCTCGAAGGCATCGAACAGGCAGCCGATGAGGATCAGGAAAATGATCGTGTGGTGCGAGCGCGTGACGCCGATGGTGTCGAGCGCGCGATCGAGCTCCGCGACTCGGGGCGAGTCGGGCCCGGAAGAAAGTGCAGGTCCAGCCATGAGAAACCTCTGAAGAAGGAATGAAGTGCTTGCTTGCGCGTGGCAGCCCGATGTCGCGGATCGCATCGTAGGTCGCATCACGTCTGAATGGCATATGGATTTCACCTACTTTGAATAATTGAAATTCAAATTTCATTCAGTTGCGAGCGGCTGCAAGCTTCATGCCGGGTGGTTTTCGGGCCTGGAAGACGGGTTCTCCGGGGTTGGACTGGCAAGTGGCGCCCGAGCGCACCTGCAGCGTGCGCTGGCGCACCGCAGGTGTGCGCCTCTGTCTAGGAACTCGCGGCGCCGGCCAGCACCAGCAGTTCGTCGACCTCCCAATGGTCGTCCGCGTGCCCGCCGTACTTGACGGCGACCACGGTGCCCCGCGCGTCGATGAGCACGTCGGCCGGCAAGCCCGTGATGCCGTTCTCCGCCTTCCTGTAGAAGCGGCCCGTCGCGAGCACCCAGCGCAGGCCGCTCCAGAAGACGCGCGGATGCAGGAACGCCAGCCGCGAGGTTTCCACGCCGAAGCGTCGGTAGTGCGCCTTGGCAGGGTCGGCCACGCAGTCGAACGGCAGCTGCGCCTGGTACTTGCGCATCTCCTGCGCGGACGAGTGAAAGAGCACGACCTCGCGGATGCCCGCCGCCGCCAGCTCGCCCTGCCTTCGGGCAAAGGTCATCAGATGGAAGTTGCAGACCGGGCAGCCCGCGAAGCGGCGAAACTGCAGGTGGACCCAGCGCGAACCGGCGTCCGGCAGCTGCAAGGGCTTTCCGTGGATCGTTTCCAGGGCCGTGGCGGGCACCACATCGCCGGGCGAGAACTTCATCGATGATCCTTCAGGAAGGGTTGCGAAGACGCCGGGCCGGGCGGCTGGAAAGCGTCTTTCGATTTTTAAGTACACTGTACGTTTATTACTTTACAACCCCTTCGAGAACGGAGTCAAGCGTGGGACGTCCCGCCAAATTCACCCGTGAACAGCTCCAGCAGGCCGCGCTGGCGCTGGTCGATGCGGACGGCCTCTCCGGCCTGACCATGCGCGCGCTCGCGAGCCGGCTCGAAACCGGCGCGATGACGCTCTACAACTACGTCTCGCAGCGCGAGGAGCTGGAGATGCTGGTGGTCGAGGCGGTGCTGGGCAAGGTGCGCTGGGAGACCGACGACCGCCTGCCCTGGCATGAAGCGCTGGAGGACATCGCGGTCGCGCTGTGGCGCGTGATCCGCGACCATCCCCATGTGATTCCGCTGATCCTCACGAAGCGCAGCCGCTCGCCCGCGGTGTTCGAAGTGACCGAAGCCCTGCTGCGCACGCTGGCCCACAGCGGCCGCAGCGGCGCCCGCCTGCTCGTGGGTTTCCGCGCCGTGTCCGCGCTCATCATGGGCGCCGCACAGGCGGAGCTCGCCGGGCCGCTCACGCTGCAGGCCGACGAATCGCCCGACGACACCATCGCGCGGTTCCAGGCCCTGCCGCCGGACCGGTTCCCGCACCTGATCGAGATCGCGACCGCCGCCACGGCCAGCGATGCGGAGAC
This sequence comes from Variovorax sp. FW305-3-2-15-B-LB1, assembly GCF_058787635.1. NCBI lineage: Bacteria > Pseudomonadati > Pseudomonadota > Betaproteobacteria > Burkholderiales > Comamonadaceae > Variovorax > Variovorax sp. FW305-3-2-15-B-LB1. The sequence continues at coordinate 19,454 of NZ_JBYSZY010000074.1, forward strand.
CGAGTTCCGGGCGAGCCTGTCGCTGCTGATCGATGGCCTGCGCGCAGACGCTCCTGCGGCGCAGGCCTGAAGCCGGTCAGGCCAGGGCCAGCGCCTCGACCTGGTCCAGCGCGCGCGAGGCACCGCCCAGGCGCGTCGCCAGGTGCTGCGCGCGCTTCAGGTACAGGTGCGCGTCGTGCTCCCAGGTGAAGCCCATGCCGCCATGCACCTGGATGGCCGTGCGCGTGGCCTGCTGCGCGCCTTCGATGGCCGTGAACTCGGCCGCGGCGCAGGCAAAGCGCCAGTCGGGCAGGCCGCCGTCGAGCGCGGCAGCGGCGTAGCGCACGGCCAGGCGCGCGTTGTCCACGCCCATCCACGCGTTGGCGAGTTGGTGCTTGATGGCCTGGTAGCTGCCGATGGGCTTGCCGAACTGCACACGTTCGCGGGCGTAGGCGCTGGCGAGGTCGAGTGCGGCCTGTGCGACGCCGACGAGTTCCGCCGACAGCGCGACGCGGTGGGCGGCGCGCACGCGGGCACGTGATTCGGGGGCGATGGGCAGCGTCTCCCACGCGAGTGACGGCGCGGGAGCCGCCGGCGCTTGTCGCAACGTGGGATCGAGCGCATCGGATGCCGCGCCCTCTGGCATCGGCTGCAGCGCCACGCGCAGCGGCGCGGTGTCGTCATGCCAGCCCTGCACCACCACGAGGTCCGACGCCTGCCCCGCGTGGTCGATCCAGCCATCACCGTCCGCGATGCACTGGAAGGCACGCTCGCCCGCCATCGCCGCACGCACCCCCTCGCGCAACGCATCAGGCGGTGCCTCACCACACGCCTGCAGCCACAGCGGCAACAGCACGGCGCTGCCGGCCAGCGGCAAGTTCAACAGCTGCTGGCCTGCGGCCTCGGCCACGATGCAGGCCTCGCTCATGCCGAGCCCCAGGCCGTCGTGCGCCTCGGGCACCAGCAGTGCCATCCAGCCCATGCCGGCCATGTCGGCCCACAGCGACTGCTGCGTGGCATCGGTCCAGGGCAAGGCGTGCCGTGCGCGCGCGAGCGGGTGGTGGTCGGCGAAGAAACGGTGGGCCGACGCGTGCAGCATCTGCTGCTCGTCGTTCAATGCGAAATCCATGGCGGGTCGTGTCGTCGTCTTCAATCAGTTCTTGGGCAGGCCCAGCATCTGCTCGGCCAGGATGTTGCGCTGCACTTCGGACGTGCCCGCCAGGATGGTTTCGGCGCGCGTCCACAGGTAGTCGCGCACCCAGGCCGCTGCCTGCGGGTCGGCACCCGTGGACTCGGGGCCGGCCAGCGCGCGCTCGCCCAGCACTTCCATGGCGGTGGCGAGCAGCTTCTGGTGCGACTCGCTCCAGTGCAGCTTGGTCGACGAGCCCTCGGGCCCCGGCGGGCCGCCGCGCATCGCGTGCGTGAGCGCGCGGTACGACTTGAGCTTGAGCACGTGGCTGTCGACCGCCAGCCGCGCGAGGTCGCGCCGCAGGTGCGGGCAATCGAGCGCGGGGCGTCCGCCCCTTTGCACGCCGGCCGCCAGCCGCGTGAGCGCGCCCAGCTCCTGCGTGAAGCGCACCTGGCGCGGAATGAAGTAGGTGCCGCGCTCGAAGCTCGCGGCCGCCATCGCCAGGCGCCAGCCGCCGTTCTCTTCACCCACGAGCGCGTCGAGCGGCACCTTCACGTCCTCGAAGAAGACCTCGTTGAAGTCCGACTCGCCCGTGATCTGGCGGATGGGTTCCACGCGCACGCCGGGGCTCTTCATGTCGACCAGCAGGAAGCTGATTCCCTTGTGGCGCGCGGCCGCGGCGTCGGTGCGCGCGAGCACGAAGCAGTGGTCGGCAATGTGGGCGAACGAGGTCCACACCTTGTGGCCGTTGAGCACGTAGTGGTCGCCGCGCCGCTCGGCGCGCGTGGACAACGCCGCAAGGTCGGAGCCCGCGCCGGGCTCCGAGTAGCCCTGGCACCAGATCTCGCGGTTGCTCAGGATGCCGGGCAGGTAGCGGGCCTTCTGCGCCTCGTTCGCGAAGTGGATCAGCGTGGGCGCCAGGATGCCGTGGCCGATGATGTTCACGCCCAGCGGCGCGCCGATGCGGGCCTGCTCCTCGTGGAAGATGGCCTGCCGCGTGAGCGGCCAGGCCTTGCCCCCGTGGGCCTCGGGCCAGCCCAGGCCGGACCAGCCGGCCTGGCACACGTGGTCTTCCCAGGCGCGGCGCCAGGTCAGCTCGTTGGCGTCGGGGGTGCCCCCGGGCCAGGCCGCGACGAAGCGCGGATAGTGCGTCTCGAACCAGTCGCGCAACGTGAGGCGGAAGGCTTCGTCTTGCGCCGAGTAACCCACTTGCATGCTTGTCTGCTTTCTCGTTCTTGCTGATGGTTCGCGGGTGTCAGTCGGCCTTGGCGCCGGAGTCTTTAATGACCTTCGCCCACTTCACGATGTCCTTGCGCAGGAAGGCGGCGAACTCCTCGGGCTTGTTGCCGATGATGTCCAGGCCCAGGCTGCGGAACTTGTCCTTCACCTCGGGCTCCTTGAGCACCTCTTGCAGCTCGTCGTACAGCTTGTTCACGACCGCCGGGGGCGTCTTCGCCGGTGCGACCACGCCCAGCCACGGCATGGCCTCGTAGCCGGGCAGGCCCGACTCGGCGACGGTGGGCGTATCGGGCAGCGACTGCGAGCGCTGCGCCGTGGTCACGGCCAAGAGGCGCACCTTGCCGTCCTTGATGAAGGGGCCCGAGGACGCGTACGCGTCGAACATCACCTGCAGCTGGCCGCCGATCATGTCGGTGAGCGCGGGCGCGCTGCCCTTGTACGGGATGTGCTGCATCTTCACGCCGGCCACGCTGTTGAAGAGCTCGGCCTCCAGGTGCGTCGACGTGCCCGCGCCCACCGAGCCGTAGTTGGCCTTGTTGGGGTTGGCCTTGAGCCAGCTCACGAGCTCGCCCACGTTCTTCGCCGGAATGCTCGGATGCACCACCAGCACGTGCACCACCGAAGCCACCTGCGAGACCGGCGCGAAGTCTTTCACCGGGTCGTAGTTGACCTTGCTGTACAGGCTGGGCGCGATGCCCAGCGACGAGGCCGCGAGCAGCAGCGTGTGGCCATCGGGCGCGGCCTTGGCCACGTACTCCGAGGCGATCATGGTGCCGGCGCCGGGCTTGTTCTCCACCAGCACGGGCTGGCCCAGGCGCTTGTGCAGCCGCTCGGCCAGCAGGCGCGACATGATGTCGGCCGCGCCGCCGGGCGAGAACGGCACGACGAGCGTGACGGGCTTGGTCGGGTAGGTCTGCGCCGCGGCGGGGCCGCCCGCCAGAGCGGCGGCGGCCAGGGCCACGCAGGCCAGTGCTTTCTTGAACATGGGATGTCTCCTGTCTCTGTCGATGGTTGTGGTTGTGTCTTACGAAGCCAGGACCAGCGCGTCGAGCGCGCGCACGCCCTGGCCCTGTTCCTTCACGAGCAGCGGGTTGACCTCGACCTCGTCTGCCTGTTCCTGCAGCGCCAGCACGGCGCGTGAAAATCCGGCGATGGCGCGGCACGCGGCCTCGACGTCGCCCAGCGGCCGGCCGCGGTAGCCCGTGAGCAGCGGAAAGGCCTTGAGCTCGCCCAGCATGTCGCGCGCCATCGCTTCGTCGACCGGCAGCACGCGGTGGCTCACGTCCTTATACAGCTCGGTGAGCACGCCGCCCAGGCCCACGGTCAGCGTCATGCCGAACACCGGGTCGCGCGTGGCGCCGAGGATGAGCTCGGCCTGCCCTGCTTCCATCTTCTGCAGCAGCGCGCCGTCGATCTGCGCCGTGGGCGCGTAGGCGCGCGCCGAGGCCATCACCTCGTCGAAGGCCTTGCGCACCTCCTGCGCATTGCCCAGCCGCAGGCGCACGCCACCGGCCTCGGTTTTGTGCGCGATGTCGGCACTGAGCACCTTCAGCACAACCGGAAAGCCCAGCCGCCCGGCCACCGCCGCAGCTTCGTCGGCGGTGCGCGCCACGGCCTCGTCGACCGGCTGCACGCCGAACTCCGCGAGGTAGCGCTTGGTGGTGTGCTCGTCGGCGCGGCCCGCCAGCGTGGCGCGCGCGGGCGCGGGCTGGCTGCGCACCTGCAGCCAGGGGTTGTGCTTGCGCCGCTCCTGCCACAGCAGGAAGGGCGACAGCGCCGACACGGCCACGCCGATGTCCTCGAACACCGGCACGCCGCCCGCGCGCAACTGATCGCGCGTCTTCGCTGCGCCGGTGTCGATCGCGACGATCAGGCGCGGGTGCTTCTCGGCCACGGCGCACAGGTCGTCGGCCATGCGGTCGAGCATGTAGCCCGGCGCGTAGACCACGATGGCGTCGATGGCGTCGGACACGGCCAGCGCTTCCATCGCCGTGCGCACGAAGCCGGGGTCGTTCACCACGTTGCCCGTCACATCGACCGGGTTGGAGACCATGCCGTAGTCGGGAATGCCGGCGCGCAGCTGGTCCTGCAGCGGCTGCGGCAGCGTGGGCACGTCGAGCCCCTGGCCGATGAACTTGTCGGCCAGGATCGCGCCCAGCGCGCCCGAGATGGTGATGATCGCCACGCGCTTGCCGGCGCTGCGGTGCCGGTAGCCGGCCAGGTGCGCGAGCTGCGCCATCTGCGCGAAGTCGTGGCTCTGGATGATGTTGAGCTGGCGAAACGCGGCCTGGTAGATCTGCTGGTCGCCCGCCAGCGCCGAGGTGTGCGAGCGCACGGCCTCGGAGCCCTTCTCGGTCTCGCCGGCCTTGTAGAGGATGAGCAGCTTGTCGCGCCGCACGAACTCGGCCGCGGCCTCCATGAAGCGCGGGCCGTCGCGCAGTTCCTCGATGTAGCCGATGCCCACCTCGGTGGCGTCGTCCTGCGCTAGGTACTCGAGGTACTGCGCGAAGTCCACGCAGGCTTCGTTGCCGGTGTTGATGAAGTGGCTGAAGTCCACGCCCAGCCGGCGCGCAATGGCGTACACGGCCGCGCAGACGTTGCCGCTTTGCGTGAGCAGGCTCACGTGGCCCGGGCCCTGCTGCATCGGCGCGGTGTTGAACACCGAGGCGAAATTGGTGTGGGCCTGCGTGTTGAGGTTGGCAAAGCCCATGGCGTTCGGGCCCGCGACCACCATGTCGGTGGTGGCCACGAAGGCTTCCAGCTCGGCCTGCAGCGCGGCGCCCGCGTCACCGGCTTCGGCAAAGCCCGCGGCATACACGATGACGGCGCGCACGCCGCGCGCCTGGCAGCGATTGAGCATCGGCGTGACCTCGGCCGCGGCCAGTGCCAGCACCACCAGGTCGGGCGCGGCGGGCAGTGCTTCGAGGTCGGGCCAGCAGCGCAGGCCGAAGACTTCTTCGTACTTCGGGTTGATCGGGTAGATCGCGCCCCGGTAGCCGAATTTGGTGAGGTGCGCGAGCGGCATGCCGCCGATGCGCGCGGCATTGCCGCTGGCGCCGACCACGGCGATGGAGGCCGGATTCAGCAGGGGTTCGAGACGGTGCAAGGTCATCTTGATTCAGGCGGAGGCGGGGTTCTTCTGGATGGCCGAAGCCAGGCCACGGTCGCGGGCCGTGAGAAAGCCCTCGCTCAGGTGCGAGAGCTGGTGCGTGTCGAAGTGCGCGGCCAGCGCGGTGCGCAGGCCCTGCGCGTCGAGCGTGCGGTTGATCGAGCGCTTGATCAGGCGCAGCCCGAACGGCGGCGCCTTGGCGATCTGCTGCGCGAGCGCCAGTGCGGCATCGGCCAGTTCCGCATCGGGCACGACGCGGTTCACCATGCCGATGGCCTGCGCCTCCTGCGCCGACAGCTTGCCGCCGGTGTAGAGCATTTCCTTGGCCTTGCGCGCGCCCATCACCCAGGGGTGGATCAGCACCTCGGTGGCTGCCGCGCCCAGCGTGTGGCCCACGGGGTCGCTGAAGAAGGCCGACTCGCCCGCGACCACCAGGTCGCACATGTTGGCGATCATGAAACCGCCCGCCACGCAGGCGCCCTGCACCTGTGCGATGGTGGGCTTGGGAAAGTCCCAGATGCGCATCGAGTAGTCGAAGTAGCGCAGCTCTTCGTAGGCCCAGCGCTCTTCCACGGTGAAGTTCGCGCGCTCGGCCTGCGCCTGCTTGAGGTCGTGGCCGGCCGAGAAGTGCGCGCCCTTGCCGCCGAGCACCACGGCGTTCACCGTGTCGTCGCGCGCGGCGTCCTCGAAGGCGGCCATGAGCTCGTCCAGCATCTGCTGGCTCTGGGCGTTGCGCTGGGCGTCGCGGGCCAGCAGGATGCGGCGCACGGCGCCGTGGTGTTCGATTTCGAGGGTGTCGTACGCCATCGTGTGTCTCCGGGTCTGTGTCTGGGGCGGGGGCAGTTTAGACTTCGAAATTCCTGCATCCCAAACACTAATTCCAATTTTTCCCACTATATGGACGAACCCAGAGAGACCGCCGGCGCCCAGAGCCTGCGGCGCGCCCTGCAGCTGCTGCGCCTGCTGGCCGAGCACCACGAGGAAGGCATCAAGCTCACCGAGGTGATCGCCGCCTCGGGGCTGGAGCGCTCTACCGTGCACCGCCTGCTGTCGTGCCTGGCCGAGGAGCAGTTCGCCGAGCGCGACCCCGACGGCAAGGCCTACCGCCTGGGCATCGACGCCATGCAGCTGGGCTTTGCCTCGATGCGGCGCGTGCCGCTGGTGGACTCGTGCCGCGCGCTCATGCAAAAGCTCGCGCGCATGTCGGGCGACACCGTGTTCCTCGTGATCCGCCAGGGCGACTACTGCGTGTGCCTGCACCGCGAAGAGGGGCACTTTCCGGTGAAGGTGTTCACCACCGACGTCGGCGGGCGCCGCCTGCTGGGCCTGGGCGCGGGCGGGCTGGCGCTGATGGCCGCGCTGTCCGATGCCGAGATCGACCGCATCCTCGAGCGCCACACCGCCGAGTACGCGCAGGCCGGCTTCACCCGCGAGCGCATGAAGCAGGCTGTGAAGCGCACGCGCGCGGCGGGCCATGCGGACATCGTGGACACGCTCACCGAAGGGGTGTCGGGCGTGGGGCGCACGTTTGCGGCGTCGGCCACCACGTTGGCCGCGATCAGCTTCGGCGCGATCACGCCGCGGCTGCCGCCGGCGCGCAAGAAGGAGATGGCGCAGTTGTTGAAGACGCAGTTGCCGCGCAGCGAAGCGGCGAAGTAATCAGCGTCGAGGCCGCACGCGGCCTCTTAAAGCTCGCCGTTTTCCTCGTGCCCCAGCTCGATCGCCGCCAGCCGCTTGCGCCCGGCCGAGCCGGCGGCCTCGATCACCATCGTGGCGATCAGGTCGCACACGCCCATCACGGCCGCGTGGTTGTCGAGCAGCCCCGGGCCACGGCAGTCGCATTGCAGCGACCAGGTGGCGCCCGCGAAATCGGGCGAGGCGCGGTCGCTGATGTAGACGATCTTCGCGCCGACGCGCTGCGCGCCCGCGAGCAGCGTGTCGAGCTGGCGGGTCTGGCGGCGCGTGCCGAACACGATCACGCAGTCGCGCTCGCCCAGCCCCGCCAGGTGCTCGGCCAGCGTTTCGCCGGGTCCCGGAATGGCGGTGACGCGCGGCACCACCTGGATGATCTGCCAGCGCAGGTACAGCGCAAACGCGTGGCTGCTGCGCGTGCCGAAGATCAGCACCTGCCCCGCGCCGATGATCGCCTTCACGATCTCGGCCATCTGCTTGTCGCTCAGCCGCTCGAAGGTGCTCGCCAGGTTGGCCTGCGACTGCTGGAAGTGCGTGGCCACGAGGTGCCCGCGCTTGGAGGCTTCGGTGGCGTTCTGGAACAGCGGCGAGCCCGTCTGCTTTTCTTCGCGCACCTGGCGCCGCGCCTCTTCGTAGTTCTCGTAGCCGATGCGCCGGATGAAGCGGCTCACCGTGGAGGGCGACACGCCCGCCAGTTCCGCCAGTTCGTTGCCCGCATAGCTGGCCAACTCGCCGGGAAACTCCAGGACGAAATCGGCAAGCTGGCGTTCGGTCGCGGACAACTGGTCGAGCTGGCTGCGAACGCGGCGGACGAAGGAATCGGCGGACATGGGTGGGTGGTGGGAAGCGGCGCACGATGATGCCATGCCGCCCCTCGCAGCCTCAGGCAAACCCAGGCATTGGACTAAAGTCCCATGACGCCCCCCAAGCCACGCGTTACCTTGGGATCGCCACCTTCGGCGAGCC
>NZ_JBYSZY010000075.1:0-26930 GCF_058787635.1 Variovorax sp. FW305-3-2-15-B-LB1
GTGGCGGGGGTGGCGGCTGCTTGATCTCGCTGATGATGGTCGCGTCCATCGGCTTCTTGATCAGCTCGACCGTCTGGCGCGCCAGCCCCGACACGAGCGCGTAGCCCACGCCGACGTGGAACAGCACCATCACCGCGATGCCCACGGGGCCGAAGCGTGATTTCGGGTTGAAGTCCTTGCGGGAGCGCTTCATGGGATGAACTGCTCCGCGCCCACGATGCCCAGCTTGCTCACGCCCGTGCGCTGCGCCGAGGCCATCACGCCGGCCACCACTTCGTACTTGGCGCGGCGGTCGGGCCGCAGGTGCACCTCGGGCTGCACCGCCTGCGCGGCGACCTGCTCGAAGCGCCGTTCCATCTCGCCGCGGTCGGCCAGCGGTTCGCCGTTCCACTGCACGACGCTGAGCGCGTCGATGTCGATGCGCAGCACCTCGGGCTTGAGTTCGCTGGGCGGCGGGTTGCCCGTGGGCATGTTCAGGTTCACCGAGTGCAGCTGGATCGGGATGGTGATGATCAGCATGATCAGCAGCACCAGCATCACGTCGATGAGCGGCGTGGTGTTGATGTCCATCATCGGCTCGTCGGAAGGCGTGCTGCTGCGCCGCCCCTGCTTCTGTTTTCTTGGCATGGCTTGCTTGTCTCGCTGTCTGCTCGTCTCAGTTGCGCGCGGGCGGCTCGGTGATGAAGCCCACCTTGGCGATCCCGGCCGCCTGGCAGGCGTAGATGATCCGGCCCACCGGCTCGTAGTCGGAATGCCAGTCGCCGCGGATGTGCACCTCGGGCTGCGGGCTCATGGCCGCCACCTTGGTGAGCCGCGCCACCAGCGCGGGCGTGTCACGCACCGGCGTGTCGTACCAGTAGGTGCGGCCGGCGGCGTCCACCGAGATCACGACGGTCTCGGGCTTGCTCTCGCGCACCTCGTTGCGCTCCTTCGGCACCGCGACGGGCACCGAGTAATTGACCACCGGGATGGTGATGAGGAAGATGATCAGCAGCACCAGCATCACGTCGACCAGCGGCGTGGTGTTGATGGCCGCGATGGCCTGTTCCTCGTCTCCCCCGGAGGCCGGGATGTTCATCGCCATGGCGCGATCCGCTTGCGTGCGTGCGCGCGCGTCAGGCCGCGGCGCTGCCGGCCAGGATCACGGAGTGCAGCTCGCCGCTGAACTCGCGCACGTCGTCCATCACGGTGATGTTGCGACGCAGGAGCCAGTTGTAGCCCAGCACGGCAGGCACGGCCACGGCCAGGCCGATGGCGGTCATGATGAGCGCCTCGCCCACCGGGCCGGCCACCTTGTCGATCGAGGCCTGGCCCGCCACGCCGATGGCGGTGAGCGCGTGGTAGATGCCCCAGACGGTGCCGAACAGCCCGACGAAGGGCGCGGTGGAACCCACGGTGGCCAGCAGCGACATGCCGTTGCCCAGGCGCCGCTGCACGCGCTCGGTGGCGCGGTGGATGCACAGGTCGACGAAGTCGGCGAAGTCGACCTTGCCGCGCAGGCCGTCGTGCTTCTGCGTGGCCTGCATGCCGGCATCGGCGATGAAGCGGAACGGGCTGCCCTCGGCCAGCCGCGCGGTGCCGGCCTGCACGGTGCCCGCGTTCCAGAACTCGTTGTCGACCGCGCGCGCCTGGCGGCCCATGCGCATCTGCTCGAGCAGCTTGGTGACGATCACGTACCAGCTGCCCATCGACATGATCGCCAGGATGGCGAGCACGGCCTTGGCCACGGCATCGCTCTGCGACCAGAGCGCGCCCACGCCGTAGGGGTTGTCGACCTTGGCGGTGGCGGCCGGCGCGGCAACCGGGGCTGCAGGCTTCTCGGGCACCGCCACGGGCGCCGGCGCGGCGGCAGCAGCAGCACTGGCCGCGGCCTGCGGTGCGGCCGGCGTCTGGGCGCCTGCGAGTTGCGGCGCGCTGCCCAGGCCGAGGGCCAGAACAAAGGGCGCGGCCACGGCCGTCAGCCGTGCAAGGAATGTCTTCGTCATCGTTGTCTTCTCCAGAAAAATAGATTGCTTCAGGCGCCGGCCTGCCAGCCGTGCGCCTTGTCCCAGACCGCCTGCACGCCGCTGCCCGCGCCGTCCACCACGTGGTAGCGGTCGTAGGGCGCGGCCGTCATGCAGGCGTGGTGCGGCAGCACGCGCACGCGGGCGCCCAGGGGCAGCGCGCGGAACATGGCCTGTGCGTCGTCGTCACCTTCACAGGCAATCAGCCCGTGCTCCTGGTGCAGCTCGGCCACGCACAGGCCGGGCAGCGGCACCGTGCCGTCGGCCCGGCACACCAGCCCGAAGCCCAGGCCGGCGCGGAACTCGGCCGCCGACTGGTCCTTCGACAGCGCGAGCGCGCCGGCGTCGATCAGCACGCGGCGCGAGCGCGGGTTGTGGCCGATCACGGTGGCCAGCACCGACAGCGCGATGTCTTCCACGCCGCAGATGCCGCGCGCCGCCTGGTCCAGGTCGAAGAAGGTGTAGACGCCGGGGCGCATCTCGGTGACGCCCTCGAGCGACTGCGCGCACACGGCCGTGGGCGTGGAGCCCACGCTCACCACCTCGACCGGGATGCCGACCGCGCGCAGCCGTTCGGCCGCATGCACGGCGCCGGCGCGTTCGGCCTCGGCGATGGCGCGGATCGCCGTGCCGCCCTGCACGTGGTAGCTGTGGCCCGCATGCGTGAGCACGCCGGCCAGCGCCAGCGATTCGCTGCGCTGCACCTCGCGCGCGAGCGACAGCAGGCCGTCGTCGCGCGGACCGACGCCGCCGCGGCCGCCGCCCGTGTCGATCTCCAGCAGCACGCGAAAGCTCGCGCCCAGCGCCTGCGCGCGGGCACCGGCCGCCTGCACCGCCTCGACCGAATCGGCCAGCAGCGTCACGCGCGCGCCATGCGTGCGCTGGATGTCGTGCAACGTCTCGATCTTGTTCGCGTCGATGCCCACGGCGTAGGTCAGGTCGGTGAAGCCGTGGCGCGCGAAGTAGGCGGCCTCGGCCACGGTCGACACCGTGAGCCCGCCGGCCTGCCCGCGCGTGGCGCGCCGCGCCACTTCCGCCGACTTGGCGGTCTTCAGGTGCGGGCGCAGCGCCACGCCGTGGCGCGCCGCGCGCTGCGCCATCGCCTCGCAGTTGCGTTCGAGCACGCCGACGTCGAGCAGCAGCGCGGGCGTGGTGAGTTCGGCCAGGGGCGTCATCGGCCGGTTCCGGACGCGATCTGCGCCATCACGCCGTCGATTTCCTCGGCCACGCGCTGCACCAGCGGCGGCAGCAGCACCAGCGTCATGTGCGCCGCGCCTTCGATGCAGGCCAGGCGGCGTTGCGTCGACAGCGCCGCATGCGCTTCCTGGAACTCGGGCCAGCGCTGCTGCACCGCGGCAATGGCCGGGTCGGCGCCGGCCGGCAGCGGCTGCTGCTGCGCCCACAGCACGGCCAGCGGACGCGAGCCGAAGTCGGGCGACGCGGCCGCCTGGCGCGCGACGTGCGGCAGGCCGCGCACCTCGGCCACCATGGTGTCGAGCGCTTCGGGCGTGTAGGTCGCCTTCATCTGGCGCAGCACCTGCGGCATGTCGGCGAACAGGGCCTCGATGGGCGCCTGCTCCGGCGGCGGCGGGCCGCCGGCCTGGAAGTCCGCGCGCTTGACGCGCTCGGCCGCGAACTGCGATTCGGGCGGGTGCTCGTACATCGCGAACTGGTCGGGGTGGCTGGCGTCGAGCATCACCACGCCTGCGACCTGCTGCGGGTACAGGCCCGCGTAGACCCGGTTCAGAAGACCGCCGAGCGAATGGCCGACGAGCACGATCGGGCCCGTCACGCCGGCGGCTGCGAGCAGCGCGTGCAGGCGGTGCGCGGTGCGCTCGCCGTCGAAGGGCGCGTCGTCGGCTTCGCTCCAACCCATGCCGGCGCGGTCGTAGCTGATCACCGGGTGCTTCGCCGCCAGCGCCTGCTGCAGGCGCGCGTAGGTCGGCGAGGCACAGCCGCCGCCGGCCTCGATCACGAGCGTGGGCTGCATCGGGCTGGCCGCCACGGGGCCGCTGCGCTGCAGGTGCATGGCGCGGCCATCGATGGTGTAGAGCTCGCCGGGCGCCGCCATGTGGTACAGGCGACCGGGTTGTTCCACGCGCGGCCAGTAGTCCAGGTCGCGCACGCGGTACGGCAGGTTGGCGAAGTCGGTGCTCAGCGAGGCCGGCGTCGACACGTACAGCACCGACTTGGCCAGGGGCCCGAACTCCGCATGGAAGTGCTGCGCCGACTTCACGATGACCAGCTTCTTGGCCGCCAGGTCGATGCCCAGGCCCGTGAAGAGGTCCGCGCCGATGACCTGGTTGCGCTTGCTGATGAGCACGATGTCCACGCCGTCGGCGGCCTGCACCCACACGCACGGGCCCATGGGCGTGCGCACGCCCGACAGGCCGCCCTGCGAATGCGCCTCCACCACGTTCATCACGGTCACGTGCAGGTCGATCGGGTCGCCCGAGGCCGGGCCGCACTTGCCGCCCAGGCGCAGCTCAAAGCTCGCGCCCACGCCCGCGTCGCGGCACAGCTGCACCGCGCCCAGGTCCCACACGCCGCCGAAGGCCACGTCGCCGATGCCGCGCTCGACCACGGCGCGCAGCATGAAGGTGCTGTCGCTGGTGGCGCCGCCGCCGGGGTTGTCGGCGGTGTCGGCGATGACCACGGGGCCGCCCTGCACGGCCATGGCCTTGGCGAGCGTCTCCTCGATCGAGAGCGAGGGCACGCCGGTCTCGTGGCGCAGGTCCCAGAAGCCGCGGCCGAGTTCTTCGGCGAGCTTCGCGGCCAGCGCGGGGTCGTTGTCGGTCACCACCCAGAGCTTGGCGCCCGACTCGGGCACGTCGGCCCAGGGGAAGCCGTGGCCCAGCGACACCGAGAGCACGCCCGGCAGCTTTTCGGCGTCCTGCATGCGGCGCACGAAGCCGGCCATCGGTTCGCGCGTGGTGTGCCACTTGCCGACCATGCGGCAGTCGTGCACGGCGGTCACGGGCTTCACGCGGCCCTGCGCGGTGTCGACCACGATGCGGATCAGCTCGGTCAGGCGCTCGAACGCATCGGTGTGCGGATATTCCTTGTAGCAAATGATGGCGTCGGCCGTGTTCAGCATCTTCTGCGTGAAGTGGCAGTGCAGGTCGAGCGACACGCCGATGGGCACGTTCGGCCCGACGATCTCGCGCACGCGCGAGATCACGTCGCCTTCGCAGTCGTCGTAGCCGTCGGCCACCATCGCGCCGTGCAGCACGAGGATCACGCCGTCGACCGGGCCGGCCTTGCGCAGGTCGTCCAGGATCTCGTCGCGCAGGCGCTCGTACACGCTGCGCACGGTGCGCCCCAGCGGCTGCGCGAAGGCCAGCAGGCTCTCGACCGTTTCATGGCCTTCGGCGGCCAGCTGCCGGCGCACTTCCACGGCGTACAGGCCGTAGCCGGTGGCGTCGCGCGTGCTGGCGTCGCCGCGGAAGATGCCGTATTCCTCGTAGCTGCCCAGGCCGGTGGGGGCCGAGACAAACGTGTTGGTTTCGGTGGCGAACAGGGTGGTGAAGAACTTCATGCGCGGGGCTCCTGGCGGGCAAGGTGGATGTTTCGCGAGCGCGTGGTGGCGAACCGCAGTCCCACGACCCGATCGCCCTGGCGCTCCACGTTGAGAACCGATTTGCCCAGCTGGGCCAGCACCGGGTCGACCGAGGCCAGCGTGGCCACGTCGGCCGACAGCGGCGTCAGCACGCACGCGTGCTGGCCGTGGCGGCCCTGCACCGTGAGCTGCAACCGGCCGTCCACCAGCACCATCCGCGCGGTGGCGTCGAGGTCGGGGCTGGTGTAGTCGCCGCACAGTTCGTCGGCGAGCGACGCGGCATCGGGCGCGGTCTCGGGCAGGCGCTCGAAGCGGCGCGGCTGGCCGCCTTCGTGCAGCACGAAGGCATCGGGTGCGCGTTGCGGGTCGATGTCGGTGGTGTCGATCACGAGGTCGTTCGTCGGCAGGTCCTGCAGGCCCAGCCACAGCGTGCCGTCGCCCTGGTTCAGGGGCCTGGCCTCACCGGCCTGCCACGACAGCGCCAGCTTGCCGGCCACGTCCGCAAAGCCCAGCAGGCCGCCGGTGGAGGGGGCGTGGTAGCGCTGGCCGGGCAGCGCGGGGAAGGCGCTGGCCAGCGGGCGCACCTCGGGCGGCGCGAGCGCGTCGCCCAGCAGCAGCTCGATCACCTTGAGGGCCAGCGCCGACGGCGACACCGGCGCGCCGTTCACCATGGCGATGATGTCCAGCCCGTGGCTGGGCACGCTGATCATCTGCGACTGCGCGCCGAGCACGGCGCCCGCGTGGTGCACGATCTCGACGCCGCGGTACGGGTGGCGCGCGAGGCCGAAGCCGTAGTTCACCTTCGAGCCCGACGACAGCGTGGTGGGCGCCGACAGCAGGGCCCAGCTCTTCGCGCTGCCCACGATCTTCTCGCTGCCGTGCATGTGGGCGAGCCAGCGCAGCATGTCGTCCGCCGTCGACACCAGCGAGCCGCCGCCGTCGAGTTCGCACGGGTACAGGCCGCGACGCCAGCCGCCGCCGGGCGCGGGCATGTACAGGCCGGCCATGCCGGGGACCACATCGAGGTCGGTCACCACCGACGAGGTGTCGGCCATGCCGAGCGGGTCGAACAGGCGCGCCTTCAGGAAGTCGTTGAAGCTCTTGCCGCTCACGCGCTCGACGATCTTGGCCAGCAGGAAGTAGCCGCCGTTGCTGTAGACCATGTGCGTGCCGGGCTCGAAGTTCAGCTCGCTCTGGCGCGCCATGGCGGGCAGGCCCGGGCCGGGCAGCGTGAAGGTGAGGCCGTGCGCAATGGCCCACAGCTCGTCGTGGCCGCGCCAGCCGCTGGTGTGCGTGAGCAGGTGGCGCAGCGTGGGGCCGTTGGCGCTGAGTTGCGGCAGCTCGGGCAGGTATTTCTGTACCGGGTCTTCCACGTCGAGCAGGCCGTCTTCGGCCAGCAGCAGCACGGCCATGGCCGTGAAGTGCTTGCTGGTGGAAGCGATGCGCATGCGCGTGGTCGGCGTGAGCGCCACGCCCATCTCCAGGCTGGCCATGCCGACGGCGCGGCGGTACAGCAGGCGGCCATGCTGTGCGATACCCAGCACCAGGCCGGGCGCATCGCTGCGGTTCAGGGGCGCCACCAGCGTGTCGATGGCGGCCAGCGCGGAAGCGGTGTCAGGAAGAGAAGCTGAAGGGTGTGGTTGTGACATGGAGGAACAACGAACGATGAAAGGGGGGAGCGGAATCTCGACGCGGCAGGCTCAGTTCGGCTTCGCCTCGCGCATCAGGCGCACGAACGGGCCTTCGGCGGCGCGCAGCACCATGGCGCCCAGGCTGCCGCCGACCAGCGTGGTCACGACGATGGACACCGCCAGCCCGTTGGGCATCGACTTGAGGGCGTCCGACAACATGCCCACCACCAGCGGACCCACCACGCCGAAGGGCAGGCTGGCCAGCGTGAGCATGGCGATGGTGCGGGCGCGCAGGTGCGGCGGCGCCGCGTCCTGCAACACGTTGGGCAGCAGCACCGCGCTGCCGATGAGCGGCACCACCAGCAGGCCCAGCAGCGCGAAGTTGTGGTTGGCCGAACTCGTGAACAGCAGCAGCGTCGACATCAGCGCCGCCGAGAGATTGCCCAGCATGATCAGCCGCAGCGCCGCGGCCGGCCCCATGCGCGGCTGCACGTAGCGCATCGACAGCACGCCCAGCAGGCCGCCGGCCACCGTGCCGCACAGGAAGGCCAGGCCCATGCCCTGCCCCATCTGCACCGGCGTGACGCCGTAGGTGCGCGCCGTGAGGATCGGCAGCCAGGTGCCCAGCGAGCTCAGGCCCACGCTGGTCAGGCCCACGCCGACCACCAGACCCGCGAAGGTGCGCCAGTGCTGGCGCAGGTGCTGACGCAGGGTCGTGGCGCCCGGTGCGTCGGCGGCCGGTGCCCCGGGCTTGGCCTTGGCTTCCTGTGCGCCGCCGCGCGGCGTGCGCCGGATCGACAGCACCAGCAGCGTCACCGGAATGCCGGCGCTGGCCAGCACGAAGAAGGTCAGGCGCCAGGCTTCGAGCTGCTGCATCGCGACGGGCAGCCAGGGCCGCAGGTCGTCGGTGAGGTGCACGATGGTGCCGCCCAGCAACGCGCCCAGCGCACTGCCGAAGATGGCCGACAACGCGAACACCGCATTCGCCAGCACCCGCTGCGCCCGCGGGAACAGGTCGGGGATCATGCTGTTGGTGATGGGCGTGAGGCCCGCCTCGCCCACGCCCAGGCCGACCGAGGCGACGAACAGCACGCCGTAGTCCATGGCCGTGCCGCGCATGGCCGTGGCGGCGCTCCACAGCACCACGCAGGCCGCGAGCACCACGCGCCGGTCGTAGCGGTCGCTGAGCCAGCCCAGCGGCACGGTGGCGATGCCGGTGAACAGCACGATGCCCGCGCCCTGCAGCAGCCCGAGCTGCGTGTCAGAGAGCGACAGCGTCTGGCGGATCGGCTCCGTCAGCAGCGTGAGGATGACCTTGTCGATCGAGCCCAGCACCGTCGCGATGATGAGCACCGCCAGCGCATACCAGGCGCTGGTGGGCGCCTTGCGGGTCGTTTCCAGGGCCGCAGGGGCGGCCGCATCCAGCGGCATCGGTGCCGCGAACGGTGGGAGGCCCGACATGTCAGAACGGAACGTTGACGTTCACGCCGATGGTGCGCGCGGGCACGAGCGCCGCGGTCACCAGGTTCGGGTTCGCGTTGAGTCCGGTTTCGATCGACACGATGCCGCGCTTGTTCGTCAGGTTGCGCACGTAGGCCGAGACGCTGAAGCGCTTGAAGTCGATGCCCGCCTGCAGGTCGACCAGCGTGTAGGCCGGCATGTTGATGCTCGGAATGGCCGTGCTGCCGCGGTAGCCCGCATCGCGTTTGCCGGTGTAGCGCGCGCTGATGCCGACGTAGGCCGGGTGGTCGGCGAGGCTGAAGTTGCGCGTCACGCCCAGTGTGGCGGCAAAGCGCGGCGTGTGCGGCAGGCGCGCGCCGGCCTTGGCGCCCAGGCCCTTGGCATCCTCGGTCAGGCGCGCATCGACGGCCGCGGCATTGGCGGTGAAGCGCCATTCCTTGCTGGGCTTCCAGTTGAGCGTGACCTCGCTGCCCTTGATGCGGGCCGCGCCCGCGTTGGTGACGAACACGAAGGCGCCGCTGCGCGTGGGCTGCTGCACGCCGGTCCACTCGATGTCGTACAGCGCCGCCTCCAGCGACAGCGTGCGGTCCAGCAGGTCGGCCTTGTAGCCCAGCTCGTAGCTCCACAGCGAGTCGGAGTTGTACATCGGCTGCACCACGTTGCGGTCGGTGTCGGCCTTGAGCACGTTGGGACCGCCGGGGCGGTAGCCGCTGGCCGCGCGGAAGTACATGGTGCTCGTCTCCGACAGCGTGTACTTGGCCGCGGCCAGGTAGGTGGTCGGGCTTTCCGACGAGGTGCCGGCGGCACTGGCGGCGACCGACCCGACGAGCTGGCCGGTCTGGCGGCTGGCGTACTTCTGGTTGTTGCGCGCCAGGCGCACGCCGCCGGTGAGCGAGAACTTGGGCGTCACGTTCCAGGTGACGTCGCCGTAGGCCGCCTCCTCGCGGTAGCGCGAGGACTGCGTCGACGTCAGCAGGCCGAGGCTGCGGCCCCCGATCAGGTTGGCGTCCATGACGCCGTTGTTGCTGCCGCGTTCGCGGTTCAGGTACAGGCCCGCCAGCCACTCGATGGTGGTGCCCGAGCGCGAGGTCAGGCGGAACTCCTGGCTGACGCGGTGCTGCTCCACGGCGCTGTTCACCGGCACCGAGGCCACCGGCAGGCGCAGCGCGCTCAGCATCGGCCCGTAGCGGCCGGTGACGTCGACGGTGTTGTTGATCTTCACGTCCTGCGCGGAGGTGATCGAGTTCAGGCGGGCCCAGCCGAAGTCGTATTCCACGTCCAACCCGAACAGCTGCGTGAGGTTGCTGTACGACTCGTTGGCCGACAGCTGGCGCGTGCGCTCCCGCGTCCAGGGGCGCAGCGTGCGCTGGTCCATGTCCTCGAAGCCCAGGCCCTTGCGATGCACGTCCTGCACGGTGCCCGTGAGGCGCACCGTGAGTTCGCGCGTGGGCGTGAGCAGCAGCGAGACGCGGCCGCCATCGGTGTGGCCGCGGTCGATGTTGCGCCCGCGCGCCAGGCCCGTGGCGTCGTAGCTGCCGCCGAACTGGTCGGTGAAGGCAGCGAAGCGCACGGCCGCCACGTCTTCCTTGAGCGGCACGTTGAGCACCGCGCCGGTCGTGAAGCCCGGGCCGCCGCCCTGCGTCCACGAGGTGCCCAGCTTCACCGAGCCCGCGAACTCCATGGTGTCGGGCTGGTTGGTCACGTACTTGAGCACGCCGCTCATGGCGCCGGCGCCGTACAGCGTGCCCTGCGGGCCGCGCAGCACCTCGATGTGGCTCAGGTCGAGCATGCCCATGTCCAGCGGCGTGTTGCCGCCGCTCGCGCCGGCCGAGCTCATGCCGGTGGCCACGTCGTCCACGTACACGCCCACGGTCGCGATGCCCTGCACCGGGCCGGTGGTCAGCCCGCGCATGGTGAGCGTGCCGCCCACGCTGCCGCTGCTGGTGAGGTTCACGCCCGGCTGCTCGGCCACGTAGTCGGCCAGGTTCTTGGCGCCCGCGCGCTCCAGCGCCTGGGCCTTCATCACGTTGACCTGCATCGGGATCTCGCGCACCGGCTCGCGGCGGCGCGTGGCGGTGATGGTGACGCTGTCGAGCGACTGCGGCGCCTCGTCGGCCTGCGGCTTGGCTGCGGCGGCCGTGTAGATCACGATGGCGCCGTCGTCACCGCGGCGCGTCTGCAGCGGCGTGCCTTCGAGCAGCCGCGCCAGCGCGTCCTGCGGCGACAGCGCGCCCTTCACGCCGCGCGTGGCCACGCCCTTCACGTCGTCGACCTTGTAGAGCAGCTGCACGCCGCCCTGCGCGATGTAGGCGTCCAGTGCGGTCTTGAGATCGCCGCCGCTCACGTCGAAGCCCTGCGGCGGGGCCTGCGTCTGCGCGTGCGCGGCCATGCCGCTGGCCAGCGCCCACGCGCCGCCGATGACCCACGGGCGCAGTGCGCCGTACGTTCGCTTCTTCTTCTGGGGCGGCAGGCCGGTGCGGGGCGCGGTGCGATTCATTGTGTGTGTCTCCAGCGTGGTTATTTGTTTGGGTACCCACTGAGACGAATGCCCCGTCACATTCCGGTAATTTACGGATTCGAAATTCTGATTTCGTTGCCGCTCTCATGCGCGGCAAGGCCGAAGCCCTGCTTGAGAAGCCCCACGAAGCCGCTCATGTTGTTCGCATCGAAGCTGCCGCCGATGCGCACCTGCGCGATGACCGGGTCGGCGATCACGAGCTTGCGCAGGTTGTAGCGGTTGAACTGCGCGGCCGCGTCGCCCAGCGTGGTCTGGTCGAACACGAGCTTGCCTTCGCGCCAGCTGAGTTCGTCGTCGACCTGCTTGGGCGCCTTGGACATCACGAGCACGTTGTCGGCATGCGTGACCGCGGCCTGGTTGCGCGTGAGCACGGTGGGCTCGGCGCTTCGGGCATCGGGCTTGGCCGCGGCGATCTGCACGCGCCCTTCCTCCACCGTCACGTTCACCTGCTCGCCCTGGCGCCGCACGAGAAACCGCGTGCCCAGCACGGTGATGCGGCGGTCGCCGGCGATGACCACGAAGGGATGGTTCTTGTCGTGCGCGATGTCGAAGTAGGCCTCGCCCGCATCGAGCCACACCTTGCGCCCGCTGTCGTTCACGGCCGTGCGCACCTGCGTGGCGGTGTTCAGCGTGAGCTTCGAGCCGTCGGACAGCGCCACCGACTGGCGCGCGCCCACGGCCGTGGCGTAGTGCTGGCCGCGTTCTTCCTGCGTGTACTGCCAGCCGAGCCAGGCGGTGCCCGCGGCGGCCACGAGCACGCCGGCGGCGATGCGTTGCAGCGAGAAGCGCGACAGGCGTTGAGCGGGCCGTGCGGCCTGCGGTGCGGGTGCCGGCGCCGGCGTGGGCAGGGGAATGGGAACCGCCGGCGTGCGCAGCGCGCCCAGCCGGTCGCCGCGCTCCCAGGCGCTGGACAGCCGCAGCCAGGCCACGCGGTGGGCGATGGAGGCGGCGATCCAGGCGTCCAGCTGCTGCTGGTCGGTGTCGGTCCAGTCGCCGCTGTCGCGGCGGGCCAGCCAGTCGGCGGCCAACGACTCAATGCGCTGCGATTCGCTCATGGTGAGAGCCTCCGCTCGTTCTGCGCTCGCCCGAAGGCCTTGGTGTCCAGTTGCACGCCGCCCGACAGCAAGGCGTCGGCCAGCGCGCGCACGCCGCGCGAGACCTGGCGCTCGACCGTGTCCTCGGTGATGCCCAGCTGCGTGGCGACCTCGCGCTGCGAGAGCCCGTCGATCTTGCGCATCTCGACCACGCGGCGGCACTTGGAGGGCAGCGCGTCGAGCGCCGTCTGCAGCAGCCGCAGCTCGCCGCGGCCGGCGGCGTGGCGTTCGGGCGTGAGCTCGTCGGCCGAGAAATCGAGCGCGTCGAGGTCGGCAATGATCTCGATGGAAACGATCTGCGCGCGCCGGGCGCGGTCGATCAGCAGGTTGCGCGCGGTGGCAAAAACGAAGGGCTTGACCTGGTCGGGCATGGATCTGGAGGCGGACTCGTAAATGCGCACGTAGACGTCCTGCCGCAGGTCGGGCACTTCGGCGTCGTCGCGCCAGTTGCGGCGAAGGAAGCGCGTGAGCGCGGCTTCCATCGGCAGCACCTCGCTGACGAACCAGGCATCCAAGTCACTGAGAACCACGAAGCGCTCCTGGAAATTGAAGGGCCGACACACAAAGCGGCAGGTCGCCGGGATTGGCGACAGACAGTGAGACGAACGGCCCGAAGATTTCCGGTAACGCGCGAAGGCCCGCCGGCGAAATTTCCTTGAATTCCCATGCCCGGCGGCGGACCCGGAAATTCTAGAAGGCCGGGCCCGAGGGCTTTTCCCCCTTGCCCCGTTACCGGAAAGTGCGCTCGAACTCGTCTCACCGGGGGCAGAAGAAAAACCAATTCGCGGAAACACAGACCGACATGATTCGAATCCGGAGGCAGCCCCCCACCTTCCTTGCCCTCTTGCTCACCCGCCCCCGCCTCGCCCTCGTGGCCGCCGCCGGCCTGCTGGCGACGGGGCTGGCCTGCGCCCACGCGCGGGAGTTCGACGTGAAGGGCGGCGAGCTGCGGCCCGCGCTCGACGCCTACATCGCGCAGTCGGGCGTGCAGCTCATCTACAAGATGGAAGACGTCAAGGACCTCTCGACCCGGGGCATCAGGGGAAAGATCGCCGCCGACGCGGCGCTGGAGCGCCTGCTCGACGGCACGCGCCTGCGCGTGCGGCGCGGGCAGGACGGCGCGATGGTGCTCATCGCGCCGGCCCGCTCGCCCGCGGCCGCCCGATCGGAGCCGCCGCCGCGCGTCGAGTAATACGATTGGTTTCCCTCGCGCACCTGCGCAACACTCCGGCCCCCGGGAACCCCGCGAGATGCACCGCAATGGCGCGCATTTCTCGCACTTTCTGACACACTAGCTGCGCAACGCGCGAAGGGTGTGTGCCGTGCCCCCCTGGCCGGCCCGGCCGGTGGTCCCCGCCGCTTCGCTGCACCGCCTGCACGACGCCCATGAAACTCTTCGCGACCGCGAAACGCCGCATCAGCCTGAACACGCGCCTCAGCGTCGGCGTTGCGGCCGTCGTGCTGGCCACCACCTTCATCATCGCCACGGTGGCGCTGCACCTGGTCAAGAGCCGCATGCAGGCCTCGATCGCCAACGAGGAGTTCGCGCGGCTGTCGGCCATCGCGAGCGCGGTGGAGCAGAAGTTCGCGAGCCGGCGCATCCTGCTGAAGACGATCGCCGAGAGCGTGGGCTCGCACGGCATCACGAACGCCGCGCCGCTGCAGGCCTTTCTGGAAAAGCACCAGTCCCTGCGGGCGGCGTTCGACAACGTCGCCTTCCTGGACACGGACGGCGAGCTGGTCGCCAACCTGAACGGCGCGCGACAGATCGGCAAGGTGAACGTGAAGGACCGCGCGTACTTCAAGGACACGGTCGCCGCGCGCACGGGCGTGATCTCCGAGCCTTACCGCAACCGGCTCAACGGCCTGGCGCAGGTCGCCATCACCGAGCCGGTGCTCGATGCGGCCGGCCGGGTGCTGTTCGTGATCTCGGGCTCCATCAACCTGAAGGACCGCAACATCCTGGGCGAACTGGCCGACGTGCGCTTCGGCCAGACGGGCTACGTGTTCATCACCACCGCGGACGGCATCGTGATCGACCACCCGCTGGCCGACCGCGTGCTCAAGCAGGCCAACATGGCCATGGCCGACGACGCGCCCGACCTGGACCGCGCGATCGGCGGCTTCGAAGGCACCATCGAAGGCGTCAACCATGCGGGCGTGCCCGGCCTGTACGCCTTCAAGCGCATCCGCCAGGCCGACTGGATCATGGGCTCGATGTACCCGCGCCACGAGGCCTTTGCCCGCATCGACGCCATCGAGCGCACCGCGTGGATCGGCGCCATCGTGCTGGCGCTGCTGGCCGGCGCGCTCGCGCTGGCCGTGGTGCGCCAACAGCTGCGCCCGCTCACCGGGCTGCACCGCCACATGCTCGACGCCCACGCGGCGCCCGCGCAGGCGGCCGTGGCGCGCACCTACCCGGACGACGAGATCGGCGACCTCTCGCGCACCTTCGACCGGCTCATGCAGCAGCACCAGGCCAGCGAGAAGTTCCTGCGCGACATCACCGACAACCTGCCGGCCATGATCTCGCACGCCGACGCGCAGGGCCGCTACACCTTCGTGAATGCGCGGCTGTGCGAGGAGCTGGGCTACAGCGCCGAGGAGCTGGTGGGCCAGCCCGTGCAGAGCATGAGCGGCCTGCACGACGACCCGACGCTCGAGCACAACCTGCGGCGCGTGCTGGCCGGCGAGGCCGTGTCCTTCGAGCGGCGCGGCGCCGCGCACCGCGACGAGGAAGAGCACTTCTTCCAGACCGACTTCATCCCCGAGCTCGACGCGCAGGGGCGGGTGTGCGGCTACTACGCGATGACCTTCGACATCACGCAGCGCAAGCACATCGAGCTCGAGCTGGCGCACAGCGAGGCGCAGATCCGCACCATCGCCGACAACATTCCCGCGCTGGTCTCGCACGTCGACGCCGCGCTGTACTACACCTTCGTCAATGCCAAGGTGCGCACGCTGCACCACGGCCAGCCGCTGGTCGGCCAGTGGATGCCGGCCGTGCGGGGCGCGGCCGATTTCGCGGTGGTGCGGCCCCACATGGAGCGCGCGCTGGCGGGCGAGACGGTGATCGTCGAGAAGGCCGGCGACGCGGCGCTGGGCATCGGCGACCGCACCTTCAAGGCCCACTACATCCCCGACCAGGACGCCGAGGGCATGGTGCACGGCGTGTTCGCGATGACCTTCGACATCACCGACGAAGTGAACATCCGCCGCGCCCTCACGCAGCAGGAAAAGCGCCTGCGCGACGTGACCGACAACATCCCCGCGCTGGTCGCCTACTTCGACCGCGACGAGAACTGCCTGTACGGCAACAGCCGCGCGCGGCGCATGGCGGGCCTGGACGAGCGCGCGCCGCTGGACGGCGTGACGCTGCGCTCGGCCGTGGGCGAGGCGGTGTATGCGCAGCACACGCCCCACCTGCCCACGGTGCTCGCCGGCAGGGCGACGCAGTACCCGGTGCAGGTGCCGATCGATGACCGGGAGGCGCACTTCCAGGTGAACCTGATTCCCGACAAGGACCTGGCGGGCCACACGGCGGGCTTCTACCTCATGACCTTCAACGTCACGGCGCTGAAGGAGGCCGAGCGCAAGCTCATCGAGCTGGCACGCATGGACGTGCTGACCGGCCTGCCGAACCGCCTGGCCTTCAACGAGCAGCTGCCCGCGGCGATGTCGCGCGCGCGCCGCGCCGAAGGCGGCATGGCGCTGATGTTCCTGGACATCGACCACTTCAAGGCCATCAACGACACCCTCGGCCATTCCACCGGCGACGGCGTGCTGGCCGAGTACGCGCGCCGCCTGCGCGCCAGCGTGCGCGAGACCGACACGGTGGTGCGCCTGGCCGGCGACGAGTTCGTGATCGTGCTGGAGAACGTGCACTCGCAGGACGCGGTGGCGGGCGTGGCGCACAAGATCGTCTCGCAGATCGCGGCGCCGGCGTTCCCCGTGGAAGGCCGGCGGCTGGACGTCACGACCAGCATCGGCATCGTGTTCGTCGAGACGGTCGATGCCAGCGTCGGTGCCGGCGAACTGCTCGCGCGGGCGGACACGGCGCTCTACGCCGCCAAGTCGCAGGGCCGCAACCGTTTCGCGTTTTACCGTTAGCGTCGGCACACCCGCCGCACCCCCACAACCACCAGGAGATCGATCCATGGCAGCCACCGAAGTCGTCATGCCCGAACAGCTCGTGCAGGAGCTCGACCTGCAAAGCCGCATGCCGATCGCGCGCATCGGCCAGGCGCTGATGTCGCTGGGCATGGTCACGCAGGCGCAGCTCGACGCGGCGCTCCAGCAGCAGCAGCGCGAGCCCACTGTGCCGCTGGGCGAGACGCTGGTGCGCATGGGCGTCGTGAGCCGGGGCCAGCTGCAGACCGCGCTGGTGCGCAAGATGGGCTACCCGCTGGTGAACCTGCATGTCTTTCCGGCCGCGGCCGACGCGCTGCGCAAGGTGGGCCACGAGGCCGCGCGGCGCCTGCAGGTGATGCCGCTCATGCTGCACGGCGGGCGCCTGGTGCTGGCGCTCGACGACCCGGTCAACCGGCACGCGGTGATCGACGAGGTGGAGTTCATCGCGCAGATGAAGGTGCTTCCCGTGCTGGGCCAGTGCCTGGACCTGGACGGCGTGCTGCACAAGGCCTACGAGAAGGTCGGCCAGGTGGCGGCCGAGCGCCCGGTGGTCGACATGAACGACCCGATGCGTCCGCTCGAGTTCGACATGACGGGCACCAGCACGCTGCTGAAGACGCTCGAGAAGGAAGAATCGGCCGCCGCGCCCGCGGCCGGCGAGCCGCCCGTGGAGCAGTCGGACAACTCGCTGGTGCGCATGATCAACAGCATGATCCTCGAAGCGCACCGCGAGGGCGCCTCCGACATCCACATCGAGAGCGACCCGGGGCAGGAAAAGACGCGCATCCGCTTTCGCCGCGACGGCCGGCTCTACACCTACCTGGAGCTGCCGCCCAGCTACCGCAACGCGGTGGTCGCGCGCGTGAAGATCATGTGCGACCTGGACATCAGCGAAAAGCGCAAGCCGCAGGACGGCAAGATCAACTTCTCGAAGTACTCGCCGCAGCACCGCATCGAGCTGCGCGTGGCCACCATCCCGACCAACAACGGCCTGGAAGACGTGGTGATGCGCATCCTGGCCTCGGCCAAGCCCATCGCGCTCGATGCGCTGGGCCTGTCCGAGCGCAACCTGGCGCAGTTTTCGCAGGCGGTCGACCGGCCCTACGGCATGGTGCTGTGCGTGGGCCCGACGGGCTCGGGCAAGACCACCACGCTGCACTCGGCGCTCATGCGCATCAACACGCCCGAGCGCAAGATCTGGACCGCCGAAGACCCGATCGAGATCACGCAGCCGGGCCTGCGCCAGGTGCAGGTCAACCCGCGCATCGACTGGACCTTTGCCAAGGCGCTGCGCGCCTTCGTGCGCGCCGACCCCGACGTGATCATGGTCGGCGAGATCCGCGACGCCGAGACCGCCAGGACCGCCATCGAGGCCTCGCTCACCGGCCACCTCGTGCTGTCGACGCTGCACACCAACAGCGCGCCCGAAACCGTGACGCGCCTGCTGGACATGGGCATGGACCCGTTCAACTTCGCCGACTCGCTGCTGGCCGTGCTGGCGCAACGGCTGGTGCGCTGCCTGTGCCCGCAGTGCGTGCAGAGCCGCCCGGCGACGAGCGAGGCGGTCGAGGAGCTGCTGGCCGACTACATGCACGCCTTCGGCGCGCAGGACACGCCGGCCGCGCGCGACGCCGTGCGCGCCGAGTGGGTGCAGCGCCACGGGCGCGACGGCCAGCTGCAGACCTACACGAGCACCGGTTGCAAGCACTGCAACGACACCGGCTTCCGGGGCCGCGTGGGCATCCACGAACTCATGGTGATGTCGAGGGAGCTGCGCCGGCTGGTGCAGGGCGGTGCGCGCGCCGAGGAACTGCAGGACGCCGCGATGCGCGAGGGCATGCGCACGCTGCGTCAGGACGGCATCGAGAAGGTGCTGGCGGGCCGGACCACGCTCGAGGAAGTGCGCGCGACCAGCAACGTCTGACGCACAAGGTCAGAGGTCAGGGCAGGCTCAGGCGGCGGCGTCCCACGCCACCGCCGGCAGCGTGGCGATGGCCGGCCGCGCGAACAGATAGCCCTGGAACAGCTCCACGCCGATCTCGCGCAAGGCGCGCACCTCTTCGGGCGCCTCCACGCCTTCGGCGATCACGCGGATGCGCAGCTCGTCGCAGGTGGCGACGAAGCCCCGCACGATGGTCAGCCGCACCGGGTCGGCATGGATGCCGCGGATCAGGCTCAGGTCGATCTTCACCACGTCGGGCTGGAACGCGGCCAGCAGCTCGAAGCCCGCGTAGGCCGCGCCGAAATCGTCGATGGCCGAGGTGAAGCCGTGGCGCTTGAAGGCGCGGAAGGTGTCGGCCAGGCCGTGCAGGTCGCGCACGCGCTCGCCCTCGGTGATCTCGAACATCAGCCGGCGCACGGGGAATTTGCAGCGTTTGGCGGCGGCCATGGCGGTGCGGAAGCACTCGGCCTGCCCCGCGACGTCGTTGGGCATGACGTTGAGGCTCAGGCGCGACTTCATGCCCAGGCGCGAGGCGATCTCGATGGCCTTGACGCGGCAGGCTTCGTGGAAGGCGAAGCGGTCGACCGGATCGACGCGCCCCAGCACCTCGGCGGCGCCTTCGCCCGACAGGCCGCGCACCAGCGCCTCGTGCGCATAGATCTCGTGCCGGCCCAGGTCCACGATGGGCTGGAACGCCATGGTGAACCCCGAGGCGAGGCCAGCAGGCGCGGCATCAGCATGTATTTCGGCGATCACGTTGGATGGACCTCGCGGGCAAGGTTGCAATGGCGTTGGATGGCGACTCCCAAGAGCGTAAATGTAAACGGTTCTATACACCGCACGCACCACCCCCTGCGACAACAGGTCGCGCCCCATGAGGACATCCGACCTAGGCCCGGCCCGGGCTGTAGACCGAAATCACTCATGAGCCCTCCCGGACTCGGAAAAATCTGTAGCAAGCTGTCGACGACAGGGCCGCGTCCTATGTCCCATCGGGGAGAGATTGGTTAGAAAGGGGGCGCCCACTACTGGAAACGGTGGGTGGGTTTTCACTGTCGTTCCCGGGTTTCCAGTCACCGATGAAAGGTCCCGTCCGATGCGCCACCAGCCTCGCTCCCTCCTTCGCACACTGGCCCGTACCGTGCTGCCCGTCGGTGCCTTGTTGACATTGCTGCCCGCGCAGGCGGTCACCACGACCACGACCTTCCAGGTCACGGCCACGGTGCTCAAGGCCTGCCTGATGACCACGCCGGCCACGCTGGCGTTCGGGCCGTACGACCCGGCGTCGGCCACCGCCCTGGCCGGCACCACCAGCCTCAACGTGACCTGCACCTTCGGCACGCCCTACTCGCTCGGCCTGAGTGCGGGCAGCGGCTCGGGCGCGACGGTCACCAACCGCCTGATGACCAGCCCCACGGCGGCCGCCGGCAACAACACGCTGGGCTACGGCCTCTTCAAGGACAGCGCGCACCAGACCAACTGGGACAACAGCGTCGCCGGCACCGGCTACGTCGGCAACGGGACGCCGCAGACGCAGACGATCTACGGCCTGATTCCCACGGGGCAGTACACCGCAGCGCCGGCCATCGACTACACGGACACGATCACGGTCTCGCTGACCTATTGAGGGCGCCGTTGACCGCCTTCACCGCAGGCCGCCACGGCATGCGTCGCGCCCTGCTGCCAGTCGCATGGGGGGCCGGCCTGCTGCTGTCCGCCCTTGCTCCCACTCCCGCCGCGGCCACCAGCCTCAGCGTGGCGCCGCTGCGCATCGTGCTCACGCCGCAGCGCCCGGTCGCCTCGCTCACCATGGGCAACGCCGAGGACACCGAGGTCGCCGTGCAGGCCGAGGTGGTGGCGTGGTCGCAGCAGGACGGGCGCGACGCCTACGAACCCACGCGCGACGTGCTGGTCAATCCGACCATCTTCCGCCTGCCGCCGGGCGGGCGGCAGATCGTGCGCCTCGGGCTGCAGGTGCCGGCCGACGCCGGCGAGCGCAGCTACCGCGTCTTCCTGCGCCAGCTGCCGCGCGACCAGGCCCTGCCGGCGGACGGCACCGAGGGCGCGAAGGTGCAGACGCTGCTGCGCATCGGCGTGCCGATCTTCGTGCCGCCGCTGCAGCTGCGCCGTGCGCTGCAATGGTCGCTGCAGCCTTCGGGGCGCGCCACCGGCACGGCAGGCACGGCCTGGCGGCTGGTGTTCGACAACCAGGGCAGCGAACACATCCAGGTCACGCAGCTCGTGGTGCGCCGCGAGGACGGCACCGAGCTGCTGCGCAAGAGCCTGTCGCAGTACGCGCTGGCCGGGCAGTCGGCCGGCATCGACATCGAACTGCCCGCCCTGCCGCCCGACACCCGGCTGCAGGTCGAGGCCGCCACCGATGCCCCCGAGGCGTCGTCCAGCGCCACCGTGCGCGTGCCCCGTGCGCCCGCCACGCCACGCTAGCTTGTGGGTCTGCTGCGGCTGGCTGGGCCTGCGCGTGGCCTGCGCACAGACGTCACCCGTTGACATGGCGGGCGAGGTGCAGCCTGCGATCCTCGATGTGCGCATCAACGGCCTGAGCCAGCCCGCACCGCGCCCGCTGCTGCGGCGCGGCGCCCAGCTGCTGGCGTCGGCGCCCGACTTCGCGGCCTGGCGCCTGGTGCGGCCCGCCACCGCGGCGCTGCAGCGCGACGGCACCGACTACTACGACCTGCGCGCGCTGCCCGGCGCGCAGCTGCAGCTCGACGAGGGCGCGCAGAGCGTGGACCTGAGCGTGCCCGCCGAGGCGTTCACGCTGGGCACCGTGCATGCGCACGCGGGCGACCGACCGCCGCTGTCGGCGTCGGCCTTCGGGGCCTTTCTCAACTACGACCTGGCCTTGCAGCACGACCGCGAAGGCACGCGCGCCTCGGGCTACTTCGATGCGGCGGCCTCGGGCGACTGGGGGCTGGTGGGCACGAGCGTCGTCGCGGGGCAGTCCGCATTCGGCGGACGCGGCACGACGCGGCTGGACAGCTACTTCCGCCGCGACGACCCCGCGCGGCTCACGCGCCTCACGGTGGGCGACACGATCACGCAGGCCTCCGCATGGTCGACACCCTTTCGCTTCGGCGGCGTGCAGTTCGGCACCCGTTTCGGCTTGCAGCCCGGTTTCATCAGCTACCCGATGCCGACCCTGCGCGGCGGCGCGGCCGTGCCGTCGGCGGTGGAGGTGTATGTGAACGACACGCTGCGCTATCAACGGCGTGTGGACGCCGGCCCCTTCGCACTCAGCGACGTGCCCGTGCTCACCGGCGCGGGCGAGATGCGCTTCGCGGTCACCGACGCGCTGGGCGTGCAGCGCACCGTGACCACGCCCTACTACGTGAGCTCGAACCTGCTGCGCGCGGGCCTCTCCGACTACTCGCTCGAAGCCGGCTGGACGCGGCTGCGCTACGGCGAGCGCAGCTTCGACTACGGCCCGCCCTTCGTCGCCGGCACCTGGCGCCACGGCGTGAGCGACGGCGTGACCGTCGAGGCGCGCGGCGAGGCCAGTGCGCGCAGCCAGACCGCGGGCGCGGGCGTGACCTGGGTCTGGGGCACGCTCGGCGAACTCTCGCTGCACGGCGCCGCCAGCCGCAGCAGGGACGGCAACAGCGGCCGCCTCTGGCGCGCCGCCTACACCCGCACCAGCGACGAATGGAACTTCTCGGTCAGCCGCCAGGTGGCCAGCCGCGGCTTCACGCAGATCGCCTGGCACGACAGCCCCGTGCACACCGACGCGCAGACGCAGCTCTTCGCAGGCCGCTCGCTCGGCCGCTACGGCACGCTGGGCGCGAGCCACACGCGGCTGCGCTACAACACCGGCGAGCACATCGGCGTGACCACCGCCAGCTGGTCGATCAGCCTCGGCGGCAACGCCTGGCTCGGCACCTCGGTGGCCCACACGCGCCAGGACGGCAAGCGTTCCATCACCTCGGTGAACGTGAGCCTCAGCTTCACGCTCGGCGATCGCCAGCACGCCACGCTCTCGGTGCAGCAGCAGAAGCCGGGCGGCCACTCGGCCGTGGCCGAGTGGGTGCAGCAGCCACCCAACGACACCGGCTGGGGCTACCGGCTGCGCGCCGCCGACGGCGAGAACGCGCGCAGCGAAGCTGCGGTCGATTGGCGCGGTCGCTACGGCATGCTGACGGCCGAAGCTGCGCGCGCCCAGGGCCAGACCGCGGTGCGCCTGCGCGCCAGCGGCGCCGTAGGCTTCGCGGGCGGCGTGGGCTTTGCCACCCGCCAGTCGGACGACGCCTTCGCGCTCGTGACCGTGCCCGGCGCCGCCGGCGTGAAGGTCTACCGCGAGAACCAGCCCTGGACCACCACCGACAGCGAAGGCCGCGCCGTCGTCTCGGGCCTGCGTGCCTACGAGCCCAACCACATCAGCATCGACAACCGCGACCTGCCGATCGAGGCGCAGGTGCGCAGCGACGTGCTGCGCGTGGTGCCGCGCTACAAGGGCGTGGCGCAAGCCAGCTTCGACATCGCGCGCGACACGGTGGCGAACGTCACGGTGCTGCTGCCCGACGGCAGCCCGCTGCCTCCGGGCATCGACGTGATGCGACCGGCGCGCGGCACCTCGCTGCTGTCGGGTTTTCATGGCCTCGTGTCGGTCGACGACCCGCAGCCGAACGAACGCTTCGAGGCGCGATGGAAGCGCGGGCATTGCCGCTTCACGCTGGGCGAACCCGACCGCGCCGCCGGCGCACTGCCCTCGATGGGACCTTACCGATGCGAACCCGTGCCGTCGTCCCCGCGTTGACCGCCGCCGTGGCGCTGGCGGGGCTGCTGGCCCCGGGCGCGTCGCTGGCCGGGTGCACGGGCGTGGGTCTGTTCGGCTGCAGCGCCACCGTCAGCGCGTCGACGCTGGCCTTCGGCAACTACGACCCCGCCGCCGCGACGCCCAAGGACAACACCTCGACCGTGACCGTCGCCGGCACGGTCACGGGCCTGGGCATCCTGGTGACGCTGTCGTTCACGATCAGCCTGGACGCGGGCTCGGCCGGCAACATCGCCAGCCGGCAGATGGTGGGCCCGGTCGGTGCCACGCCGCTGGGCTACAACCTCTACACCACCAACGCGCGCAGCACCGTCTGGGGCCTCAACAGCGTCAGCGACAGCTACAGCGCGCTGGCAAACCTCGGTGGCGTCACCACGCTGCGCCCCCACACCGTCTACGGCCGCATTCCGGCCGGCCAGTACGTGGCACCGGGTCCCTACAGCAGCACGATCACGGTGACCGTGACGTACTGAGACAGCGGCACGCTCAGATCGACCGTCCGCCGTCCACCGGCATCTCCACCCCTGTCAGGAAGCGCGCCTGCGGGCTGCCCAGGAACACCGCGACATTCGCCACGTCTTCCGGATCGCACATGCGCCCCAGCGGGATCGTCGAGACGAAGCGCGCGCGGTTGTCGGCCGTGTCGGCCACGCCCATGAAGTCCTGCAGCAGGCCGGTGGCGGCCATCACGGGTGCGATGAGGTTCACGCGGATGCCGTCGGGCGCGAGCTCGACCGCCATCGACTTCGTCATGACGCGCACCGCACCCTTCGAACTGTTGTACCAGGTGAGGCCCGGGCGCGGCCGGATGGCGCCGACCGAGCCGATGTTGAGGATCACGCCGCCCCCGTTCGCCTTCATCACCGGCACCACGGCGCGGGCCATGTGATAGATCGACTTCACGTTCACCGAGAACACGCGGTCGAAGGTGGCTTCGTCGACCTCGAGCATCGACTGGTTGCGGTGCGTGGTGCCCGCGTTGTTGATGACGATGTCGGGCCCGCCGAAACGCGCCCTCGCCTGTTCGACCAGCGCCTGCACCTGCTCGAAGCGCGTCACGTCGCAGGCCACGGGCATGGCGTTGTCGCCCAGCGCCGAGGCCACCGCCTGCGCGGCCTCCAGGTTGATATCGGCCAGCACGACCTTCGCGCCCGCCGCGACGTATGCGCGGGCGATGGCGGCGCCGAAGCCGCTCCCCGCCCCGGTGACGATCGCCGTCTTCTGGTTCAGCATCGACATGGTGTTTGTCTCCTTATTCGTAGTGATGGACGACGGTCTTGGTGGTGCTCATCTCCTCGAGCGCCAGCAGACCCTTCTCTCGGCCGTAGCCGCTCTTCTTCACGCCGCCGAAGGGCAGCTCGACACCGCCTCCCGCACCGTAGCAGTTGATGAACACCTGCCCGCTCGCCAGCCGCCGCGCCATGCGCGCCTGGCGGTTGCCGTTCTCGGTCCACACGCCGGCCACCAGGCCGTACTCGGTGGCGTTGGCCAGCTGCACCGCGTCGTCCTCGTCGTCGAAGGGCATCGCCGCGAGCACGGGGCCGAAGATCTCCTGGCTCGCCAGCCGGTGCGTGCGCGGCACCGGGCCGAAGAGCACGGGCGCGACGAAGAAGCCTTCGGGCGACAGGCCGTCCGCGAGCCGGCCTTCGGCCAGGCGCGGCACGCCTTCGGCCACCGCCTCGCGCACGATGGCCTGCACGCGCGCCTGGTGCCGCGCGTTGATCATCGGCCCGCAGTCCAGGTCCTGTTCCGGGGTGCCGACCTTCAGGGCCGCGAAGTGCGTCGCGATGGTGTCGACGAAGCGGTCGTAGATGCCCTTGTGCACCAACAGCCGGCTGCCCGCCGAACAGGTCTGGCCGGCGTTCTGCACGATGGCGCGCACGATGACGGGCGCGGCCTTGGCCAGGTCGGCGTCGTCGAACACGATCTGCGGCGACTTGCCGCCCAGCTCCAGCACGCAGGGCACGTGGTGGCGCGCGGTGGCCTGCTGCACCTGCATGCCGACCTCGGGCGAACCGGTGAAGGTCGCGAAGTCGATGCCCGGGTGCGCCGTGAGCGCGGCGCCGGCCTCGGTGCCCAGGCCGGTGACGATGTTCAGCGCGCCCGGCGGCAGGCCGGCCTCCATCGCCAGCTCGGCGAGCTTGAGGGCGCTCAGGCACGCGTCCTCCGACGGCTTGACCACCGCCGCGTTGCCCATCGCCAGCGCGGGCGCCAGCGTGCGGCCCATCATCTGCGCCGGGTAGTTCCACGGAATGATGTGCGCCATCACGCCGTGCGGGATGCGCACCACGCTCACGTTGTAGCCGTTCAGGTACGGAATGGTCTGACCGTGCACCTTGTCGGCCGCGCCGCCGTAGAACTCGAAGTAACGCGCCACCGCCGCCGCGTCGGCGCGCGCCACGGCCATCGGCTTGCCGGTGTCGCGCGCCTCCAGCTGCGCCAGCGCCTCGCCGTTGGCCAGGATGAGCTGCGCCAGGCGCTGCAGGATGCGCCCGCGCTCGGTGGCCGTCATGCGGCCCCAGGCGCCGTCGAGCGCGCGGCGCGCGGCGGCCACCGCCAGGTCCACGTCCTCGGCCCGCCCGCGGGCGAGGGTGCCGAAGGGCTGCGCGCTGCACGGGTCGAGCACTGCCAGGGTCTCGCCCGAGCGCGCATCGACCCAGCGGCCGTCAATCAACATCTGGCGTTTCATCTCAGGCCTGCGCGGTCACGCCGGCGGGCTCGACCTCCTTCATGAAGTTGGGGTCGTTGTAGTGGTACAGGTCGTCCAGGTAGGGCACGAAGAAGTCGTAGAACGAGCGCGTGTCGTAGCGCGCCTGCTCGCCCGGTGCGATGCACTCGGGAATGGGCGCCACGTTGGCGTCGTCGTCGGGGTAGAAGAAGAAGGTCAGCGCATAGCGCTTCATCGGCGGGTTGACCACGCGGTGCGGCGTGGCAATGAAGTGGTCGTTCGACAGGCGGTTGAGCACCTGCCCGGTGTTGACGATGAGCGCGTCCTTCACGTAGCTCACCTTGAGCCACTCCTTGGCCGGCGTCATCACCTGCAGGCCCGGCACCGGCGTCATCGGCAGCAGCGTGAGGAAGCTGCCGTCGGAGTGCGGCGCCAGCGCGTACTGGCCTTCGTCCATGTGCTCCTCGGGGTGGTAGTAGGCGCAGCGCTGGTAGTACTCGGGCGCCTTGAACATCGGATCGAAATGCTCGGCGCGCAGGCCGAGCGCGCGCGCGTAGATGGGCAGCAGCTTCAGCGAGAGCTTTTCCATCGCGCTCTGGTAGGCATGCAGCGCGGTCTTGAAGGCCGGCAGGCTCTCGGGCCACTGGTTCAGTCCGCGGTGGCGCACGTTGGCGCGCACCTTGGGGTCGTCGGCGTCGCGGTTGCGCATGAAGAGCCAGGCGGCGTTGGTGTCCTTCTTGGTGTTGACCGCGATCTTTTCCATGATGGCGGTCGACTTCAGGATCGACGACTTCGGCGGCAGGTAGCCCTGGTGGTGGTAGCCGACGCGGTGGCGCAGTTTCTCTTCCATCGACAGCTCGAACAGCTTGGCGGTCTGCGCGAACGATTCGTCGATGAGCGACTGCGGGATGCCGTGGTTCACGATGGCGAAGAAACCCAGGTTCTCCTGGATCAGCTTCACGTCGGCGGCCAGTTGTTCCAGCGCGCCGGGCTCGCCGGCCAGGTAGGGGCCGACATCGAGCAGCGGCAGTTCCTTCGCGGCCGCGATGGCGGCCTTCACCTTTTCGGACGGTGCGACGGTGGGAGGGATGGCACGGGGGTTGGCTGTCATGGTCTTTGTCTCCTGTGGTTGGAAAG
>NZ_JBYSZY010000076.1:0-26709 GCF_058787635.1 Variovorax sp. FW305-3-2-15-B-LB1
GGGTAGGGTTTTACGTGGGTCAGTCTTAGACGGAAATTACTGCGTTAGCTGGGTCAGTTTTCGGCGGCAATCAACAGTCGGGAGGACAGGCAGCGTTCTTGCAGTGTTTGTCGGTCAACATGGGCGGGGCAGTCCGAAAAGCAGAAAAACCGGGGAACAAGTGCCCGGAAAAACTGAATTCTGCCCGATTGTTCCCCGGTCCGTTCCCCGGTTTTGAGTCGGCTACCAGTGGACTCCGTCGGATATCACTGGACTGCCAGCGGGCGATTTCCCAATGAAAAAGGGCGTTCACTGGACTTCAGTGAACGCCCTCGGACGTTATGTTGGTGGAGCTGGGGGGATTTGAACCCCCGTCCGCAAGCCTTCATCGCGCAGTTCTACATGTGTAGTGATCTGATTTGAGTCTCGCTTCCGGAGTCGCGCAGTCACACGCTAAACCGGACGCCAGCACCCTATTTTCTCGCCCCGACCCAAGGTACCCGGATCGGAGCCAGCCCATGTAATTATCCTTGCAGCCGGGAGGTCAGGATTGCTCCAGACCCCCTTGCCCAGCCCATCGGCCAACTGTTGCAAGGCTCACTGGCAATTAAGCAGCGAGTGCGAAACGTTCGTCGTTTGCAGTTAGTTTGTTTGAATCTGTTTTACGAGCGCATTCAGCTCGACATGCCCCGCTGCGACTCCGAACCCACGTCGAAACCAGTGCAGCCCCAAGCGACTCATTTTAGGCGCTATTGAGTAACTTCAAGAGCTCCAGGGGCGAAGAGATTGAGGCATCGGCTTTCCACAGCGCCGCATCGGCCTGCGAACCCATGTAGCCGTAGGTGGCCGCCACGGTTCCCATGCCCGCGGCGCGGCCCGCGATGATGTCGCGCTCGTCGTCTCCCACGTAGATGCAGGCCTCGGGCGCCACGCCGAGACGGCGCGCCGCCTCGTGCAGCGGTTCGGGGTGCGGCTTGGCGAACGGCGTGGTGTCGCCGCTCACGATCGCGCCCGCGCTCGCGAAGAGCGGCATCGCAGCCGTCAGCGGTTCGGTGAAGCGGGCCGACTTGTTGGTGACCACGCCCCAGCGCAAGCCGCGCTCGCGGATCGCCTCGATCAGCGGCACGACGCCCTCGAACACCAGCGTGTTGAGCAGCATGCGGCGCTCGTAGGCGACGTAGAACTCCTCGCGCAGCGCGTCGAACTCGGGCGCATCGGGTGTGATGCCGAATGCGATGCCGAGCATGCCGCGCGCGCCGGCGCCAGCCATCGGGCGGTAGCGCTCCAGTGGGTAGGGCTCCAGGCCGCGGTCGGTGCGCATCTTGTCGGCGGCTGCGCCGAGGTCGGGCGCGCTGTCGATCAGCGTGCCGTCGAGGTCGAACAGGATGGCCTGTGTGGTCGTGCTCCCGATCTTCATCATCCCTGCGCCTCCGGCAGCGCCGGCTTCTGGGTCGCGAAGAGGTAGTTGACGCTGGTGTCGGCACTGAGCCAGTAGCGGCGGGTCAGCGGGTTGTATTCCATGCCGCGGGTGTGGCGCAGGTCCAGGCTGGCAGCGCGGCAGTAGCCGGCCAGTTCGCTGGGACGGATCAGCTTGGGGTACTCGTGCGTGCCGCGCGGCAGCATGCCCAGGACGTACTCGGCGCCCACGATCGCCAGCATGAAGGACTTCAGGTTGCGGTTGATGGTCGAGAAGAACACCCAGCCGCCCGGCTTCACCAGGGTGGCGCAGGCCTGGATCACCGATGCCGGATCGGGCACGTGCTCCAGCATTTCCATGCAGGTGACCACATCGAAGCTGCCGGGCTGCTCGGCTGCCAGCGCCTCGGCACTGACTTCGCGGTACTTGACGCCGCGCGTCCCGGCTTCGAGGGCGTGCAGTTGAGCGACCTTGAGCGCCTTGGTCGCGAGGTCGACGCCCAGCACGTCGGCGCCCTTGCGCGCCATCGAATCGGCCAGGATGCCGCCGCCGCAGCCGATATCGACCACGCGCTGGCCCGAAATAGGCGCAATACCGTCAATCCATTCCAGCCGCAATGGATTGATTTCGTGCAGCGGGCGGAATTCGCTCTCCAAATCCCACCACCGGTGTGCGAGCTCCGAAAACTTGGCCAGTTCGGCCGGGTCTGCATTCACGTTTTCTGTCATGGGCCAATTATGAAGCGAGCAAAGCCCGGCTCGAACGCAATGGGCTTGCCTCAGGCACGGCCGCAAATACGGCAGGCATAAAAAAACCCCGCCGAGGCGGGGTTTTCATTCGTCGATGGAATCGATCGATCAGTTGGCGCGGGTGCCAACCACTTCGATTTCCACGCGACGGTTCTTGGCGCGGCCTTCCTTGGTGCGGTTGTCAGCCACAGGCTGCTTCTCGCCCTTGCCTTCGGTGTAGACGCGGTTGCGTTCGATGCCCTTCGAGACCAGGAAGGCCTTGACGGCTTCGGCGCGACGCACCGACAGACGCTGGTTGTAGGCGTCGGTACCGATGGAGTCGGTGTGACCCACAGCGATGATGACTTCGAGGTTCACGCCACGGATCTTCTCGACCAGGTCGGTCAGCTTGGCGCGACCTTCGGGCTTCAGCACCGACTTGTCGAAGTCGAAGAAGGCGTCAGCAGCGAAGGTGACCTTCGAAGCAGCGACTTGTGCGGCAGGCGGAGCGACCGGAGCGCCAGGCGTGGGAGCCACAGCAGCCGGAGCAGCCGGAACCAGAGCGCCGTCGCAACCGGCGGCAGCCGTTGCGGGCGTCCAGTTGGCATCGCGCCAGCACAGTTCGTTCGTGCCGTTCTTCCAGACCAGTTCGCCGGTGCCGTTTTGCCAGTTGTCGATCGTAGGACCGCCGTTCGCAGCGGTGACACGGGTCTGCGCGCCGGCGGCAGTGGCGAGCGCAGCGACTGCAAACATCATCGCCACTTTATTCAGTTTCTTCATGGTTCTCCTCTTGGGGAAAAAGCCGCAGCCGCGCTGCGAATCAAGGACGCTTTAAGTGACCACCACCCAAAACGTTGAGACGATTGTGCCATAGGGTCTTTGGCAAACAGGCCGCTGGACGCCCCTGAAGCGTAGGACGGAGGCGGAATAGAGCCCTTGTGTTGCGGCGGTGCGACACCCCTCACAGCGTAAAATTTCGCCTTCCTGCCGCCAGCCTCTTGCTCATGACCTCCTTCGCCAAAGAAACCCTGCCCATCAGTCTCGAAGAGGAAATGCGCAGCAGCTACCTCGATTACGCCATGAGCGTGATCGTCGGCCGGGCGCTTCCCGACGCCCGCGACGGCCTCAAGCCGGTGCACCGGCGCGTGCTGTACGCGATGCACGAGCTCAACAACGACTGGAACCGGCCGTACAAGAAGTCGGCCCGTATCGTCGGCGACGTGATCGGTAAGTACCACCCGCACGGCGACCAGTCGGTTTACGACACCATCGTCCGGCTGGCCCAGGACTTCTCGATGCGCCACATGCTGGTCGATGGCCAGGGCAACTTCGGGTCGGTCGACGGCGACAACGCCGCCGCAATGCGTTATACGGAAATCCGGCTGGCCAAAATTGCGCATGAAATGCTGGCCGATATCGACAAGGAAACTGTCGACTTTCAGGACAATTACGACGGCTCCGAAAAAGAACCGAAAGTTTTGCCCAGCCAGCTGCCGAATTTGCTGGTCAATGGCTCCGGCGGTATTGCGGTCGGCATGGCCACCAATATCCCGCCGCACAACCTGAATGAAGTGGTGGATGCCTGCCTGTATCTGCTGCGCAATCCGCAGGCGAGCATCGACGAACTGATGGAAATCGTGCCGGCGCCCGACTTCCCCACCGCCGGCATCATCTACGGCATCAACGGCGTGAAGGACGGGTACCGCACGGGCCGCGGCAAGGTCGTGATGCGCGCCAAGTGCCACTTCGAGGACATCGACCGTGGCCAGCGCCAGGCGATCATCGTCGACGAGCTCCCCTACCAGGTCAACAAGAAGACGCTGCAGGAGCGCATGGCCGAGCTGGTGCACGAGAAGAAGATCGAAGGCATCAGCCACATCCAGGACGAGTCCGACAAGTCGGGCATGCGCCTGGTGATCGAACTCAAGCGCGGCGAAGTGCCCGAGGTGGTGCTCAACAACCTCTACAAGCAGACCCAGCTGCAGGACACCTTCGGCATCAACATGGTGGCGCTGGTCGACGGCCAGCCCAAGCTGTGCAACCTGAAGGACCTGATCGAGGTCTTCCTGCAGCACCGCCGCGAAGTGGTCACGCGCCGCACCGTCTTCACGCTGCGCAAGGCCCGCGAACGCGGCCATGTGCTCGAAGGCCTGGCGGTGGCG
Source organism: Variovorax sp. FW305-3-2-15-B-LB1 (assembly GCF_058787635.1). NCBI lineage: Bacteria > Pseudomonadati > Pseudomonadota > Betaproteobacteria > Burkholderiales > Comamonadaceae > Variovorax > Variovorax sp. FW305-3-2-15-B-LB1. The sequence continues at coordinate 4,287 of NZ_JBYSZY010000076.1, forward strand.
CTGGCCAACATCGACGAGTTCATCCGCATCATCCGCGAGTCGCCCACCCCGCCGGTCGCCAAGGCCGAGCTCATGACCCGCAGTTGGGACAGCAAGCTGGTGCGCGAAATGCTCACGCGCTCGCGCGCCGACGGCGGCGTGATCAACGCCGACGACTACCGCCCCGAGGGCCTGGAGCGCGAGTACGGCATGGGCGGCGACGGCCTGTACCGCCTGTCGGAAACGCAAGCGCAGGAAATCCTGCAGATGCGCCTGCAGCGCCTGACCGGCCTGGAGCAGGACAAGATCGTTGCCGAGTACAAGGACGTCATGGCCGAGATCGACGACCTGCTCGACATCCTGGCCAAGCCCGAGCGCGTCTCGATCATCATTGGCGACGAACTCGGCGAGATCAAGCAGGAGTTCGGCCAGTCGAAGATCGGCGCCCGCCGCAGCCTGGTCGAGCACAGTGCCTACGACCTCTCGACCGAAGACCTGATCACGCCGACCGACATGGTCGTCACGCTCTCGCACAGCGGCTACATCAAGAGCCAGCCTCTGGGCGAGTACCGCGCGCAAAAGCGCGGCGGGCGCGGCAAGCAGGCCACGTCCACCAAGGACGACGACTGGATCGATCAGCTCTTCATCGCCAACACGCACGACTACATCCTGTGCTTCTCCAACCGCGGCCGGCTGTACTGGCTCAAGGTGTGGGAAGTGCCGGCGGGTTCGCGCGGCTCGCGCGGACGCCCCATCGTCAACATGTTCCCGCTGCAGGAAGGCGAGAAGATCAACGTCGCCCTCGCCCTCACCGGCGAGAAGCGCAACTTCCCGGCCGACCAGTACGTGTTCATGGCAACCTCGATGGGCACGGTCAAGAAGACGGCGCTCGACGAATTCAGCAACCCGCGCAAGGGCGGCATCATTGCCGTGAACCTCGATGAGGGCGATTACCTCATCGGCGCGGCGCTCACCGACGGCAAGCACGACGTGATGCTCTTCAGCGACAACGGCAAGGCCGTGCGCTTCGACGAGGAAGACGTCCGCCCGCTGGGCCGCAACGCCCGCGGCGTGCGCGGCATGTCGCTGGAGCCGGGCCAGGGCGTGATCGCCATGCTGGTGGCCGAGGATGAACAGCAGAGCGTGCTCACCGCCACCGAAAATGGTTACGGAAAACGCACAAGCATTACCGAATACACGCGTCATGGCCGCGGAACCAAAGGCATGATCGCGATTCAACAGAGTGAGCGCAACGGCAAGGTCGTTGCCGCCACGCTCGTTCATGCGGACGATGAGATCATGCTCATCACCGACAAGGGTGTGCTCGTGCGCACCCGTGTGGCCGAGATTCGCGAACTGGGTCGGGCGACGCAAGGCGTCACGCTGATCGGGCTCGACGAAGGCGCCAAACTCAGCGGGCTTCAACGCATCGTCGAAAACGACGCGAACGGCGAAGGTGAGCCGGACGCAGACGACACTTCCACATCTTCAACGGAGAATCCTCAGTGAAAAAACAACTCAAGCTCGCACTCCTGACCGCTGCCCTCGCCGGCTCGTCCATGGCCGCCATGGCCCAGGACAAGGCCACGCTGATCAAGCAGTTCATCGAGATCCAGCGCCCCGGCATCGAGTCGCTGGCACGCGGCCTGATCGAGCAGTCGAGCGCCCCCATCGCGCAAGCCGGTTCGCAGTACCTGCAGACCCAGGTGCCCGAAGCCAAGCGCGAATCCGCCGCCAAGGCCGCTGACGCCGAGCTGAAGAAGTACTTCGACGACGCCTACCCGCTGGTGCGCGACAAGGCCGTGCAGATCGCCCCTGGCGCCCTCACGCCCATCCTCGAGCAGAACTTCAGCGAAGACGAACTCAAGCAGCTGCTGGCCTGGATCAACTCGCCCCTGAGCAAGAAGTACCAGGAACTGAACCCGAAGATGCAGACCGCTCTGACGGAAAAGCTGGTGACCGAAACCCGCGCCACCATCGAACCCAAGATGCGCGCACTCGACACCAACGTCGCCAAGGCCCTCGGTGCTCCGACCGACGGTGCAGCAGCTCCCGCCAAGGCGCCCGCCGCCAAGGCTCCCGCCAAGAAGTAAAGCAACGTGACCCAGCAGCAGACGCCGGCCGGCAAGCGCCCCTACAACTTTTCGGCCGGTCCGGCTGCCATGCCGGAGGCGGTGCTGCAACGCGCCGCTTCCGAGATGCTCGATTGGCAGGGCAGCGGCATGAGCGTGATGGAGATGAGCCATCGCGGCAAGGAATTCGGTGCCATCTGCACCCAGGCCGAAGCCGACATCCGCACGCTGCTGGCCATCCCCTCGCACTTTCACATCCTGTTCATGCAGGGTGGCGGCCTCGGCGAGAACGCCATCGTGCCGCTGAACCTGTCACGCGGCGGCGTTGCCGACTTCGTCGTCACCGGCAGCTGGAGCGCCAAGTCGCACAAGGAAGCGCAGCGCTACTGCACCGCCCGCGTGGCGGCCAGCAACGCTGACAACCAGCACACGAAGCTGCCCGATCCCGCCAGCTGGCAGCTGTCCGCCGACGCCTCGTACGTGCACGTGTGCAGCAACGAGACCATCAACGGCATCGAGTTCCAGCAACTGCCCGACCTGGCCGCGCTCGGCAGCAAGGCGCCGCTGGTCATCGATTTTTCTTCCCACGTCGCTTCGCGCAGCGTCGACTGGACCCGCGTCGGCCTGGCCTTCGGCGGCGCCCAGAAGAACCTCGGCCCCGCCGGCCTGACCATCGTGGTCGTGCGCGACGACCTGCTGGGCCACGCGCTCGAGATCTGCCCGAGCGCGTTTAACTACAAGACCGTGGCCGACAACCACTCCATGTACAACACCCCGCCGACCTGGGGCATCTACATGGCAGGGCTCACGTTCCAATGGCTGCTGCAGCAGACCGAGGGCGCGCTCACCGGCGTTGCCGCCATGGAGCAGCGCAATGTCGAGAAGGCGAAGCTGCTGTACGACTTCATCGACGGCTCCGACTTCTACGCCAACCGCATCGATGCCAACTGCCGTTCGCGCATGAACGTGCCGTTCTTCCTGGCCGACGAGGGGCGCAACGAAGCCTTCCTGGCCGGCGCGCGCGAAGCCGGGCTGCTGCAGCTCAAGGGCCACAAGTCGGTCGGTGGCATGCGCGCGAGCATCTACAACGCCATGCCGCTGGCAGGGGTGCAGGCCTTGGTGGCCTACATGAGAGAATTCGAGCGATCGCATGCGTAGGCGCATGCCCTGTTGCTCGCACCGATGACCGCCTCTGCCCCCACACCACCCACCACCCCCGACAATTCCGAAAGCCTGGCCGGTCTGCGCGTGCAGATCGACTCCCTCGACCAACGGCTGCTGAGCCTGCTCAATGAGCGCGCCCATGTGGCCGAGCTGGTCGGCGAGGTCAAGAAGCGCGAAGGCACGCCCTTCTTCCGCCCCGACCGCGTCGCCGCGGTCATCGACAAGATGCAGAAAAGCAATGGCGGTCCGCTCAAGGACCTCCATGTCGCGGCCATCTGGCGCGAGATCATGTCGGCCTGCCTGGCACTCGAATCGCCCCAACGCGTGGCCGTGCTCGGCCCCGAGGGCACCTTCTGCGAACAGGCCGCCATCGAGTACTTCGGCGGCGCCGCCGACCTGATCTACTGCGCCAGCTTCGACGAGGTGTTCCACGCCACCGCCGCGGGCAGCGCCCAGTACGGCGTGGTCGGCGTCGAAAACTCCACCGAAGGCGTGGTCACCCGCTCGCTCGACCTGTTCCTGCACTCGCCCACCCATGTCGTCGGCGAAGTCAGCCTACTGGTGCGCCATCACCTGATGCGCAGCAGCAATTCGCTCGAAGGCGTCGAGGCCGTGCTGGCCCACCCGCAGGCACTGGCGCAGTGCCAGACCTGGCTGTCCAAGCACCTGCCCAACGCCGAGCGACGCGCCGTGTCGAGCAACGCCGAAGGCGCACGCCTCGCGGCCACCAACCCGGCCTGGGCCGCGCTGGCCGGCGAACGCGCCGCCACCCGCTTCGGCCTGCACATCGTGGCGCACGCCATCCAGGACGATTCGTACAACCGCACCCGCTTCTCCGTGATCTGCCTGCCGCAGACGCTGGCCATGCCGCCGGCCTCGGGCAAGGACTGCACGAGCCTGATCGTCTCGGTGCCCAACCGCCCCGGCGCGGTGCACGACCTGCTGGTGCCCCTGAAGGCCAACAACGTGTCGATGACGCGCTTCGAGTCGCGCCCCGCACGCACCGGCCAGTGGGAGTACTACTTCTACATTGACCTCGACGGCCACCCCTCGCAGCCCAACGTGGCCGCGGCGCTGGCCGAACTGCGCGGCCTCTGCGCCTTCTACAAGGTGCTCGGCGCCTACCCGATCAAAGCCTGAGCCGAACGGACCGACGCGATGTTCGAGCAACTGGGATTGATCGGCTGCGGCCTCATGGGCGGCTCCTTTGCGCTCGCGCTCAAGCGCGCGAAGCTGGTGAAACGCGTGGTGGGCTACAGCAAGTCGCCCTCCACCACCGAACGGGCGCGTCAGCTCGGCGTGATCGATGTGGCGGCGCCCTCGGCGCTGCTGGCGGTGTCGGGCGCCGACATCGTGCTGCTGGCCGTGCCGGTGGCCGCCTCGGAAGCCACCTTCAAGGCCATCCGCCACGGCATCTCGGCCGACACGCTGGTGATGGACGTGGGCTCGACCAAGGGCGACGTGATCGAGGCCGCGCGCAACGGCCTGCAAAAGCAGTTCGCGAACTTCGTGCCGGCGCACCCGATCGCCGGCAAGGAAGTCTCCGGCATCGAGCACGCCGAAGCCTCGCTCTTCACTGGCCGCCAGGTCGTGCTGACCCCGGTCAAGACCACGCTGCGCTCGAACGTGCAGCGCGCCTCGCAGGTGTGGAGCGGCATCGGTGCCAACGTCGTCACCATGACGCACGAAGAGCACGACGCGGCCTTCGCCGCCGTGAGCCACCTGCCGCACCTGCTGGCCTTTGCCTACACCAACGCGCTCACCGGCCAGCCGCAGGGCGACCGCTTCCTGAGCCTCGCGGGACCGGGCTTTCGCGACTTCTCGCGCATCGCCGCGAGCGACCCCGTCATGTGGCGCGACGTGCTGCTCGCCAACCGCGAGCAGGTGCTGCAACAGTCGCAGGCCTTCCGCAAGGCGCTGGAAGACCTCGAAGCGCTGATGACCGCCGGCGACCTGCAAGGCCTGGAGCAATCCATCGCCGCCGCCAGCAAGGCGCGCGCCGCCTGGCGACCGAATTCGAGCACCGACGCTCTGGCCCAGCAGGACAGCTGACATGTTCTCGACCGCTTTCCTCGACCTTCCGCCCCTCGCGGGCGCCGCCGGCACGGTCCGCCTGCCGGGCTCCAAGAGCATCTCCAACCGCGTGCTGCTGCTGGCTGCGCTCGCCAGCGGCACCACCACGATCCACGACCTGCTCGACTCCGACGACACGCGCGTGATGCTCGACGCGCTGCGCGCGATGGGCTGCGGCATCGAGCCGGCCGGCGCCTCGCTGCGCATCACGGGCCTGGGCGGCCAGCTGCCGCCGGCGCTGGGCACGACGCTGCTGCCGCTGTTCCTGGGCAACGCCGGCACGGCCATGCGTCCGCTGACCGCGGCGCTGTCGCTGCTCGGTGGCGAGTTCGAACTCAGTGGCGTGCCGCGCATGCACGAGCGACCGATCGGCGACCTGGTCGACGCGCTCACGCAGCTGGGCTGCCGCATCGACTACCTCGGCAACCCCGGCTACCCGCCGCTGCGCATCCACCCCGTGTCGCACGACGAACTGGCGCTCGGCGCGCCGATCCGCGTGCGCGGCGACGTGTCGAGCCAGTTCCTCACCGCCCTGCTGCTGGCGCTGCCGCTCGCGGCGGCCGACGACATCGTGATCGAGGTTGTCGGCGAGCTGATTTCCAAGCCCTACATCGAGATCACGCTGAACCTGCTGGCGCGCTTCGGCATCACGGTGCAACGCGACGGCTGGGAGCGCTTCACCATTCCCGCCGGCAGCCGCTACAGCTCGCCGGGCGAGATCCACGTCGAGGCGGACGCCTCTTCTGCTAGCTATTTCATAGCGCTCGGCGCCATCGCAACGGGCGTTTCGGGCCAGAACGGCATCCGCATCGAAGGCGTCGGCGCAGCCTCGATCCAGGGCGACATCCGCTTCATCGACGCTGCCCAACAGATGGGCGCGCTGGTCGACAGCGGCCCCAACTGGCTCGAAATCCGCCGCGGCGCCTGGCCCCTGAAGGCCATCGACCTCGACGCGAACCACATCCCCGATGCCGCCATGACGCTGGCCGTCATGGCGCTGTACGCCGACGGCCCCACCACGCTGCGCAACATCGCGAGCTGGCGCGTGAAGGAAACCGACCGCATCGACGCCATGGCGAACGAGTTGCAAAAGCTTGGCGCGACGGTCGAGGCCGGCCCCGATTTCATCCGCGTCCACCCCCTGCCCGCCGCCGGCTGGCGGCCCGCCAGCATCCGCACCTACGACGACCACCGGGTCGCCATGTGCTTCTCGCTCGCGGCCTTCAACCCGGCCGGCGTGCCGGTGCGCATCCTCGAGCCGCACTGCGTCGCCAAGACCTTCCCCGACTACTTCGAGACCCTGTTCTCGGTGGCCGAGGCCGCCGACGTGCCCGTGATCTGCATCGACGGCCCGACCGCCTCGGGCAAGGGCACGCTGGCCGCCGAGGTGGGGCGCCTGCTGGGCTACCACTACCTCGATTCGGGGTCGCTGTACCGCGTGACCGGGCTTGCCGCGCGCCGCGCCGGCCTGGAGGCCAACGCCGCGAACGAAGCGCAGATCGCCGCCCTCGCCGCCGCCCTGCCCCTGCAGTTCACCGAGGGCAAGGTGCTGCTGGCCGGCGAAGACGTGAGCGACGACATCCGCACCGAAGCCGCCGGCATGGACGCCTCGCGCGTCTCCGCGCTGCCCGCCGTGCGCGAGGCGCTGCAAGACCTGCAGCACCGCTTTCGCCGCCTGCCCGGCCTGGTTGCCGACGGGCGCGACATGGGCACCGTGATCTTCCCCGACGCAGCGCTCAAGGTGTTCCTCACGGCGGGTGCCGCCCAGCGCGCCGAACGGCGGCATAAGCAGTTGATTTCAAAGGGTATTTCGACTACACTCGACAGTCTTCGCTCCGACTTGGAAGCACGTGACGCCCGGGACTCTTCCCGCAGCGTTGCACCTCTGAAGCCGGCGCAGGACGCTCGCCACCTCGACAACTCCCAGCTGTCCATCGAACGCTCGATCGACACGGTGTTGAACTGGTGGCAAGAAATTCAACCGTTCAAGTCCGCTTGAGCGGATTGAAGTGCAGCCTTTCAAGTCCGCTTGAAAGGCTTGCGTCCCCCGGGTGTTCCGGGTGGCGTCTACCGCTCCAGCAGGCTCCTTCCGCGCGACAGCGCACCGGCCTGCTGGTTGTTCAACCAACCGGGCTCACGCCCACAACCTAACCGCCGTCTACAGACCTCCAGCAGCCGCACGCAATTTCGCAAGAGCGCCTGCCAACCCTGCCTGACGGAAGGAACCATAAATGTCTGAATCTTTTGCCGACCTATTCGAAGAGTCCCTGAAGCGTTCCGAAATGCGCAGCGGCGAGGTCATCACGGCCGAAGTCGTGCGCGTCGAACACAACCACGTCGTCGTCAACGCCGGTCTGAAGTCCGAAGCGTATGTGCCGATCGAAGAGTTCAAGAACGACAAGGGCGAACTCGAAGTCCAGGCCGGCGATTTCGTTTCCGTTGCCATCGGCAGCGTTGAAAACGGCTACGGCGACACCATCCTCTCGCGCGACACCGCCAAGCGTCTGGCTTCGTGGCTCGCCCTCGAGAAGGCCCTGGAATCGGGCGACTTCGTCACCGGCACCACCAGCGGCAAGGTCAAGGGCGGTCTCACCGTCCTGGTCAACGGCATCCGCGCGTTCCTGCCGGGCTCGCTGATCGACACGCGTCCGATCAAGGACCTGACCCCGTACGAAAACAAGACCCTCGAATTCAAGGTCATCAAGCTCGATCGCAAGCGCAACAACGTCGTGCTGTCGCGCCGTGCCGTGGTCGAAGCCAGCATGGGCGAAGAACGCGCCAAGCTGATGGAAACCCTGAAGGAAGGCGCAGTCGTCCGCGGCGTGGTCAAGAACATCACCGAATACGGTGCGTTCGTGGACCTCGGCGGCATCGACGGCCTGCTGCACATCACCGACATGGCATGGCGCCGTGTTCGCCACCCGAGCGAAGTCGTTCAGGCCGGCCAGGAAATCACCGCCAAGATCCTCAAGTTCGACACCGAAAAGAACCGTGTCTCGTTGGGTCTCAAGCAAATGGGTGACGACCCGTGGATGGGCGTTTCGCGCCGCTACCCGCAATCGACCCGCCTGTTCGGCAAGGTCACGAACATTGCCGACTACGGCGCGTTCGTCGAACTCGAACCCGGCATCGAAGGCCTGGTGCACGTCTCCGAAATGGACTGGACCAACAAGAACATCGCTCCGAACAAGATCGTCTCGCTGGGCGACGAAGTCGAAGTCATGGTCCTGGAAATCGACGAAGACAAGCGCCGCATCAGCCTGGGCATGAAGCAGTGCAAGGCCAACCCGTGGCAAGAGTTCGCGCAAAACACCAAGCGCGGCGACCGCGTCAAGGGCCCGATCAAGTCGATCACCGACTTCGGCGTGTTCGTGGGTCTGGCTGCCGGCATCGACGGCCTGGTTCACCTGTCGGACCTCTCGTGGAACGAAACCGGCGAAACCGCCGTTCGCAACTACAAGAAGGGCCAGGAAGTCGAAGCGATCGTGCTGGCTGTCGACGTCGACCGCGAACGCATCTCGCTGGGCATCAAGCAGCTCGACAGCGATCCGTTCACCACGTTCACCACCGTGAACGACAAGGGCCAGATCGTGACCGGCAAGGTCAAGACCGTGGACGCCCGCGGCGCTGAAATCGACCTCGGCGAAGACATCATCGGCTACCTGCGTGCTTCGGAAATCTCGCGCGACCGCGTCGAAGATGCCCGCAACGTGCTCAAGGAAGGCGACGAAGTCACGGCCATCGTGGTGAATGTGGATCGCAAGACCCGCAACATCCAGCTGTCGATCAAGCAGAAGGACATGGTCGACGAACAAGGCGCCATGGCCAGCCTGAGCCAGCAGTCGGCACGCGAAAACGCGGGCACGACCAGCCTGGGCGCCCTGCTGCGCGCCAAGCTCGACAACAGCGACAACAAGTAAGCTGAGCCCGAAGACAGAGGCAGGCCCCCGGGGCCGCTCTGTCTTTTTTTTCGTCCACGTTTTTCGTTTATGTTTGGCCTATGACCCGCTCAGACCTCGTCGAAGAACTCGCAGCCCGTTTCGCGCAGCTCACGCACCGCGATGCCGAATACGCCGTCAAGACCATCCTGGACGCGATGAGCGACGCGCTGGTGCGCGGCCACCGCATCGAGATCCGTGGCTTCGGCAGCTTCTCGGTCAACCGCCGTCCGCCGCGCGTCGGCCGCAACCCGCGTTCGGGCGAGAGCGTGCAGATTCCCGAGAAGCGCGTGCCGCACTTCAAGCCGGGCAAGGCGCTGCGCGAGGCCGTCGACGCGAAGACCGCCGAGCTCGATGCAGGCAAGGAAGCCGCCGGCCGCAAGGCCTGATGCAAATGAATGCAAACGTAGAATGCTCCCGGCAACGGGAACAGCTATGAAGTACCTCCTGTGGCTGCTCAAGGCAGCCATTTTTTTTACGCTCTTCGCCTTCGCGCTGAACAACCAGCACGACGCGACCGTCTACTTCTTCTTCGGAACCCACTGGCGCGCGCCGCTGGTGCTCGTCGTGCTCGCGGCCTTTGCCGGCGGGCTCGTGGTCGGCGCGCTGGGCATGCTGCCCGGCTGGTGGAAACACCGCGCCGCCGCGGCCCAGGTGCCTGCGGTTTCCGAAGCCCCCTCGCCCGCACCGCTGGCCACTGCGACCGCCTCCGCGGCAACGCCGTCCATCTCCGCCACCGACCTTCCCGCCGTACGTCAACATGGACTTTGATCCCAGCTGGCTGCTGATCGGCCTGCCCGTCGCCTTCGTGCTGGGCTGGCTCGCATCGCGCTTCGACATCCGCCAGCTCAAGCTCGAGAACCGGCAGGCGCCCAAGGCCTACTTTCGCGGCCTGAACTTCCTGCTCAACGAGCAGCAGGACCAGGCCATCGACGCCTTCATCGAGGCCGTGCAGAACGACCCCGACACGCAGGAGCTGCACTTCGCGCTCGGCAACCTGTTCCGCCGCCGCGGCGAGTACCAGCGCGCCGTGCGCGTGCATGAGCACCTGCTGGGCCGCGGCGACCTGAGCCGTGCCGACCGCGAACGCGCGCAGCACGCGCTGGCGCAAGACTTCCTGCGCGCCGGCCTGCTCGACCGCGCCGAAGCGGCGCTGCAGAAGCTCGAAGGCACGCGCTACGAGAACGAGGCCCGCCTCGCGCTGCTGGCCATCTACGAACGCTCGCGCGAATGGGCGCAGGCCGCCGACGTGGCGCAGAAGCTCGACGAGTCCGACCAGGCCAGCTACAGCACGCGCCGCGCCCACCACCTGTGCGAGCAGGCCAACGAACGCGTCGCGGCCGGCGACCTGCAGGGCGCCGGCGACCTGCTCACACAGGCCCGCGCCCTGGCGCCGCAGGCACCGCGCCCGGCCATCGATACCGCCACCTTGCAGCTGCGCAACGGCGAAGCCGCCGCGGCCTTCGACACGCTCGAAGGGCTCAGCGACACGGCGCCGCTGGCGCTGCCGCTGTATGCCGCGTCGCTGCAGAAGGCCGCCGTGGCCGCGCAGCGCGAAGGCGAGGCGCTGGCATTGCTGCAACGACGCTATGCCGAGTCGCCGTCGATCGACGTGCTCGAAGCGATGATCGCGCTCGGCGGCACACCCGACGCCACGCCATCGGACACGCCCACCGAAGCCCCCACGCCGCGCGACAGCTACATCGCACACCTCGCGCACCAGCCCTCGCTGGTCGCCGCCTCGCGCTGGCTGGCTGGCGAGCGCTTCGAGCACGAGCAGTTCCACCCGCAGGTGCAACGCGCGCTCGACCAGGCGACCCGTCCGCTCATGCGCTACCGCTGCGCGGCCTGCGGCTTCGAGGCGCACCAGTACTTCTGGCACTGCCCCGGCTGCCAGGCCTGGGACAGCTACCCACCGCGGCGCGTGGAAGAACTCTGACCACGGTTCGGAACAATCGTCACACGGGGCCCTGGGCCCCGTTTTCACGTCAACTGGTGCGTTCGCCCTCTCGTTGAGCCGAAGCCGATATTCCTGTCGGCATAGCCATACCAACGATTGAAAGAGGGAGTTTTCACCATGTTCAAGAAAGTCATCGCCACGCTCGCCATGTGCTTCGCGGCCGTCTCGTTCGCCGCCGTCGATGCCAACAAGGGCAGCGCCGCCGACCTCGACGGCCTCAAGGGCGTCGGCCCCTCGCTGTCCAAGCGCATCCTCGACGCCCGCAAGGAAGGCGAGTTCAAGGACTGGCCCGACCTCATGCAGCGCGTGAAGGGCGTGAAGGAAAAGAGCGCGGCCAAGCTGTCGGCCGAAGGCCTGACGGTCAACGGCCAGAGCTTCAACGGCGCGGCGGCCCCGGCCAAGGCAAGCAAGGCCGCCAAGGTGGCCGAGGCGAAACCCGCCAAGCAGTGACCTCGCCCTGAAACGAAGAAACCGCCCCCGAGGCGGTTTTTTCATGCCCGCACCGGGTGCCGCATCGACACCACATGGCAGGGAAATGCCTCAGCGAATGGCCCGGAATTTGCACGTATGCTTTTCTTTCATTCAGCTTTGACTACATTCCGGAGCGCGTCCATGAATCACAAGTTCGGCATTGCCCTGGCGGGCCTCACCCTTGGCGCCGCCGCCTTCGCGCAAACCAAGTGGGACCTGCCCACCGCCTACCCCGCGACCAACTACCACACCGAGAACATCACGCAGTTCGCCAAAGACGTGGACGCGGCCACCGGCGGCAAGCTGAAGATCACGGTGCACGCCAACGCGTCGCTGTTCAAGGCGCCCGAAATCAAGCGCGCCGTGCAAAGCGGCCAGGCCCAGGCCGGCGAGATCCTGCTGGCCAACTACGCCAACGAGAACCCGATCTACGCGCTGGACGGCGTGCCCTTCCTGGCCACCACGTACCCCGAGGCCCGCAAGCTCTACGACGCCTCCAAGCCCGCGATGGACAAGCTGCTCGCAGCCCAGGGCATCAAGGTGCTGTTCGTGGTGCCCTGGGCACCGCAGGGCATCTACACCAAGAAGGAGATCGGCTCGGTGGCCGACCTGCGCGGCATCAAGTGGCGCGCCTACAGCCCGGCCACGGCCAAGATCGCCGAGCTCATCGGCGCGCAGCCGGTGCAGATCCAGCAGGCCGAACTGAGTGCGGCGATGGCCACCGGCGTGATCGAGAGCTACATGAGCTCGGGCTCCACCGGCTACGACACCAAGACCTTCGAGCACATCAAGAACTTCTACGACACGCAGGCCTGGATTCCGAAGAACGCGATCCTCGTGAACGCCAAGGCATTCGATGCGCTCGACGCCGCCGGCAAGGCCGCTGTCACCAAGGCCGCGGCCGACGCCGAGGCACGTGGCTGGAAGGTCGCGCAGGAGAAGAACGACGAGTACAAGCGCCTCTTGGCCGAGCGCGGCATGAAGATCCACAAGCCCTCGCCCAAGCTGGACACCGACATGCGCCAGGTCGGCGGCATCATGCAGGCCGACTGGCTCAAGGCCGCCGGTGCCGACGGCGCCGCCATCGTCGACGCCTACAAGAAGAAGTAAGCCGTGAGGCGCTTCCTCGATCGCCTGTACAACGGTGCCGGCGCGCTCGGCGCTTTCTGCGTGTTCCTGATCTTCGTGCTGATGATCGTGGCCGGCGTGGGCCGGCAGATGAACTGGCATGTGAGCGGGCTCAACGACGCGGTGGCCTGGCTGTGCGCGGCGGCGGCCTTCTTCGCGATGGCGCATGCCTTCCGCCATGGCGACTTCGTGCGCGTGACGCTGCTGCTCGATGCCGTGCCGCCGAAGGTGCGCCGCGTGCTCGACGTGGCCTGCCTCCTGATCGCCGCCGTGTCGGTGGCCTACCTCACCTACTGGGCCACCAGCTTCACGTACGAGAGCTACGAGTTCAAGGAGATGGCCACGGGCCTGCTCGTGATCCCGATCTGGATTCCGCAGTCGAGCTTCGTGATCGGCTGCTGGCTGCTCCTGATCGCCATGGTCGACGAACTCGTCGGCGTGGTGCGCGGCGAAAAACCCAGCTACCAGCGCGCCGTCGAAGAGCGCCATGCTGCGGGCGACTTCTCCTCCGACGTCTGAGCGACAACAACAAAGACACCGATGCTCGAAACCCTTCTGATGGGCGCGCTGCTGCTCGGCATCATGCTGTTGCTGCTCGCCGGCGGCGTCTGGATCGCCATGACCCTGGCCATCGTCGGCTGGGTTGGCCAGGCCTTCTTCACCAACACCCTGCCCGGCAAGAACCTGTTCTCGGCCTTCTGGGAAAGCAACGCGAGCTGGGAGCTGGCGGCGCTGCCGCTGTTCATCTGGATGGGCGAGATCCTGTTCCGCACCAAGCTCAGCGAGGAGATGTTCGAGGGCCTGCGCCCTTGGCTCAACCGCGTGCCTGGCCGGCTCATGCACACCACCATCCTCGGCTGCGGCGTGTTCGGCTCGGTCTCGGGCTCCTCGGCCGCCACCTGCGCGACCATCGCCAAGGTGGCGCTGCCCGAGCTCAAGCGCCGCGGCTACAACGAGAAGCTGGCCATCGGCTCGCTGGCCACGGCCGGCACGCTGGGCATCCTGATCCCGCCCTCGATCACCATGGTGGTGTACGCGGTGGCGGCCGACGCCTCGATCATCCGCATCTTCCTGGCCGGCTTCCTGCCGGGGTTCCTGCTGATGCTGCTGTTCTCGGGCTACATCGGCTGGTGGAGCCTGCGCCACCCCGACCAGGTGCCGCCGGCCGATCCGCCCACCACCTTCATGGAGAAGATCCGGCTCTCGGGCAACCTCATTCCCTGCGCGCTGCTGATCGTGTTCATCGTCTGGGTGCTGGTGGCCGGCTGGGCCACGGCCACCGAGTGCGCGGCCTTCGGCGTGCTGGGCTCGCTGGCCATCGCGGCCTACGGCAAGAGCCTGACCTGGCAGAACTTCAAGGACGGGATCATGGGTGCCACGCGCACCAGCTGCATGATCATGTTCATCCTGGCGGGGGCCGCGTTCCTGACCAAGACCATGGCCTTCACCGGCATCCCGCGCGAGCTGGCCGAGTGGGTCGACAGCATGCACCTGTCGCCCTACGCGCTCATCGGCGCACTGGTGGTGGTGTACCTGGTGCTGGGCACGGCGCTGGACGGCATCTCGATGATCGTGCTGACCAGCGCGGTGGTGCTGCCGATGATCCAGAAGGCGGGCTTCGACCTCGTGTGGTTCGGCATCTTCGTGGTGCTGCTGGTCGAGATCGCCGAGGTCACGCCGCCCGTGGGCTTCAACCTGTTCGTGCTGCAGAACATGACGGGCAAGGACAGCAACGTGATCGCCAGGGCGGCCATTCCGTTCTTCTTCTGCCTCGTGCTGTGCATCGCGCTGATCACGCTGTTCCCGGGTATCGTCACGATCCTGCCCGACCTGGTGATGGGCAAGGAGAAATGACAGTGCGACGACGACAAAGGAACGGATGCCTCCTCTATTGCCGGTTCTAGCGATCTGCGTGGGCGCCTCGTGCGGCGCCCTCGCCCGCTGGGGCCTGGGCCTGTGGCTCAACACCGGCGGCCCCGTGCCCTACGGCACGCTGGCCGCCAACCTCGTCGGCGGCTACCTCGTCGGCGTGGCCGTGGCCGTCTTCCAGGCGTTGCCGCAGCTCGACCCGGTGTGGCGGCTGCTGCTCATCACCGGTTTCCTCGGCGGGCTCACGACCTTCTCGAGCTTCTCGGCCGAAGTGGTCGCGCTGCTGCTCGGCGGACGGCCCTTGCTGGCGCTGGCCACCGGCCTGCTGCACCTGTGCGGCTCGCTGGTGCTGACCTGGCTGGGCATTCGCAGCGTGCAGCTCGTGCTGGCTTCGTGACAGCGAAAAAACTGCCCGTGCTCCTGCGGTTATAGACAGGGGCTCTCCAGAGGGTCGGTCGATAGAATCGACCCCCGATGCCCCTCGCCCTTCTCGTCGCACTCCCCTTTCTTGCCAGCGTGCTGGCCGCGTTGATGCCGTCCAACGCGCGCAACCGGGAGTCGACCCTTGCAGGGCTCGTCGCATTGGGCTGCGCGATCCAGGTCGCCTGGCTCTTTCCGCAGATCGCGCACGGCAACGTGCTGCGCCAGGAGATCGAGTGGCTGCCCGCCCTCGGCCTGAACCTCGTGTTCCGCCTCGACGGCTTCGCGTGGCTGTTCTGCATGCTGGTGCTGGGCATCGGCGCGCTGGTGGTGCTCTATGCGCGCTACTACATGTCGGCCTCCGACCCGGTGCCGCGCTTCTTCTCGTTCTTCCTCGCGTTCATGGGCGCGATGATGGGCGTGGTGCTCTCGGGCAACCTGATCCAGATGGTGCTGTTCTGGGAGCTCACCAGCCTGTTCTCCTTCCTGCTCATCGGCTACTGGCACCACCGGCGCGACGCTCGGCGCGGCGCGCGCATGGCGCTCACCGTCACCGGCGCGGGCGGGCTGTGCCTCTTGGCCGGCGTGCTCGTGCTGGGCCGCATCGTCGGCAGCTACGAGCTCGACATCGTGCTGGCCTCGGGCGACATCATCCGCGCGCATGCGCTGTACCCGGTGGCGCTGGTGCTGATCCTGCTCGGCGCGTTCACCAAGAGCGCGCAGTTCCCGTTCCACTTCTGGCTGCCGCGCGCCATGGCCGCGCCCACGCCGGTGTCGGCCTACCTGCACTCGGCCACCATGGTGAAGCTGGGCGTGTTCCTGATGGCGCGGCTGTGGCCCGTGCTCTCGGGCACCGAGCAGTGGTTCTGGATGGTCGGCGGCGCGGGCGCCATCACGCTGCTGCTGGGCGGCTTCGCGGCGATGTTCCAGCGCGACCTGAAGGCGCTGCTGGCCTACTCGACCATCTCGCACCTGGGCCTCATCACGCTGCTGCTAGGCCTGAACAGCCCGCTGGCGGCGGTCGCGGCCGTCTTCCACGTGATGAACCACGCGACCTTCAAGGCCTCGCTGTTCATGGCGGCCGGCATCATCGACCACGAGACCGGCACGCGCGACATCCGCAAGCTCAGCGGCCTGATGCGGCTGATGCCCATCACGGGCACGCTGGCCATCATCGCCAGTGCCTCGATGGCCGGCGTGCCGCTGCTCAACGGCTTTCTCTCGAAGGAGATGTTCTTCGCCGAGACGGTCTTCATCCAGGCCACGCCCTGGATCGACCTCAGCCTGCCGGTCATCGCCACCCTCGCGGGCATCTTCAGCGTGGCGTACTCGGCGCGCTTCGTGTTCGACGTGTTCTTCGGCCCGCCCTGCGGCCCCGACGTGCCCAAGCCCCCGCACGAGCCGCCGCACTGGATGCGCGTGCCGGTCGAGCTGCTGGTGCTGGTGTGCCTGGTGGTGGGCGTGGCGCCGGCCTGGTCGGTCGGCCCGATGCTCGCGGCCGCGGCCACGCCGGTGGTCGGCGGCACGCTGCCCGTCTACAGCCTGGCCGTGTGGCACGGCTTCAACCTGCCGCTGATGATGAGCTTCGTCGCGCTCGCGGGCGGCGCCGTGCTCTACCTGCTGCTGCGCCGCCCGCTGGGCAGCGGGCGCCTGGAGCACACGCCGCTGCTGCACCGCTTCGACGGGCAGCTCATCTTCGAACACCTGATCGCGCTGCTGAGCGAAGCCGGCCGGCGCAGCCGCCGCCTCTTCGGCACGCGCCGCCTGCAGTGGCAATTGCTGTGGCTGGTGGTGGTGGCCGTGGCGGGCGCCGCGGCCTCGCTGTGGACCACACCGGCCGAGCGCGGCACGCGCGAGCTGCTGCCGTTCTCGCCGATGTTCGCGATGACCTGGCTCATCGGCTGCACCTGCGCCGTGGCCGCCGCCTGGCAGGCCAAGTTCCACCGGCTCGCGGCGCTGATGCTGGCCGCGGGCGCCGGGCTGGTCTCGTGCGTCACCTACATCTGGTTCTCGGCCCCCGACCTGGCGCTCACGCAATTGGTGGTCGAGGCCGTGACCACGGTGCTAATTTTGCTGGGCCTGCGCTGGCTGCCGATGCGCAGCAAGGACGTAGTGCAGCCCGCGCGCATGCGACTGCGCCCCTGGGGCCGCCGCGGGCGCGACCTGCTGGTGGCCACCATCGCCGGCTGCGGCATGGCGGCGCTGGCCTGGGCGATGATGACGCGCACCTTCCCGCAGAGCATCTCGCCCTTCTTCCTCGAACGCGCGCTCACCGAAGGCGGCGGCACCAACGTGGTCAACGTGATGCTGGTCGACTTCCGCGGCTTCGACACCTTCGGCGAGATCACGGTGCTGGGCATCGTGGCGCTCACCGTGTATGCGCTGCTGCGGCGCTTCCGCCCGGCCATCGAATCGATGGCGCTGCCCATTCAGCAACGGCTGCAGGTCGACGACGGCAGCAGCGACCTGCTGAACCCGCGCCGCGCCACCGACTCCGCCATCGGCTACCTGATGGTGCCGGCCGTGCTGGTGCGCCTCGTGCTGCCGGTGGCCGTGCTGGTGTCGGTGTATTTCTTCATGCGCGGCCACAACGCGCCCGGCGGCGGCTTCGTCGCGGGGCTGGTGATGTCGGTCGCGCTGGTGCTGCAGTTCATCGTCTCGGGCACCGAGTGGGTGGAAGAGCACCTGCGCATCTACCCGCGCCGCTGGATCGCCATCGGCCTGCTGTTCGCGCTCGCCACCGGCGGCGGCGCGATCGTGTTCGGCTACCCCTTCCTCACCACGCACACCGCGCACGTGCACGTGCCGCTGCTGGGCGACATGCACGTGCCCAGTGCCCTCTTCTTCGACATCGGCGTGTTCGCGCTGGTGCTCGGCGCCACCATGCTGATCCTGACCGCGCTGGCCCACCAGTCCATCCGAAGCCACCGCTGGGCCGACGAGCAAGAAGAGAAAGAAGCGCAGGCCCGCGCGGCCGCCGAAGCCGAAGAGGCTGCCGCCGCCACCGGAGGGGCCCGCTGATGGAAATCGTGCTGGCCATCGCCATCGGCGTGCTCACGGGGTCGGGCGTGTACCTGCTGCTGCGCCCACGCACCTTCCAGGTCATCATGGGCCTGACGCTCATCTCGTACGCGGTCAACCTGTTCATCTTCAGCATGGGCCGGCTCAAGGTCGACAGCGAGCCGGTGCTGGTCGAAGGCTTCAAGGCCACGCTGGCCAACACGGCCGACCCGATGCCGCAGGCGCTGGTGCTCACCGCCATCGTGATCGGCTTCGCGATGACCGCCCTGTTCCTCGTGGTGATGCTCGCCTCGCGCGGCCTGTCGGGCACCGACCACGTGGACGGTGAAGAGCGGGAGGCCGTGGAATGAACGACCTCCTGCACCTGCTCGATCGCTTCCTCGAGTTCAGCATGCCGCACCTGGTGGCAGTGCCCATCCTCGTGCCCATGCTCACGGCGGCGCTGATGCTGCTGATGAACGAGAACCACCGGCGCACCAAGTCGTTCCTCAGCGTGGTCTCGGGCCTGGTCGGCCTGCTGGCCGCGCTCGCGCTGCTGCGCTGGGTGAACGCGGCCGACACCGGCGGCGGCCCGGGCTCCATCGGCGTGTACCTGCCGGGCAACTGGCGCGCGCCCTTCGGCATCACGCTGGTGGCCGACCGGCTCTCGACCATGATGGTCGCGCTCACGGGCGTGGTCGCCTTCGCGGCCTCGATCTATTCCACCTCGCGCTGGGACCGCGCGGGCGTGCACTTTCATCCGCTGCTGCAGCTGCAGCTCATGGGCCTGAACGGCGCCTTCCTCACGGGCGACCTGTTCAACCTGTTCGTGTTCTTCGAGGTGATGCTGGCGGCCTCGTACGGCCTGCTGCTGCACGGCTCGGGCCGGCTGCGCGTGCGCGCCGGGCTGCACTACATCGCGATCAACCTCGCGGCCTCGTCGCTGTTCCTGATCGGCGCGGCCATCCTGTACGGCGTGACCGGCACGCTCAACATGGCCGACCTGGGCGCGCGCATCGCCGAGCTGGCGCCGGGCGACCGCGGCCTCGTGCATGCGGCGGCGGCCATCCTGGCCACCGCGTTCTTCGCCAAGGCGGGCGCGTGGCCGCTGAACTTCTGGCTGGTGCCGGCCTACAGCGCGGCCGTGTCGCCGGTGGGCGCGGTGTTTGCGCTCCTGACCAAGCTCGGCGTGTACACCGTGCTGCGCCTGTGGACCGTGCTGTTCGCGCCCGACACCGGCGCCTCGGCCGCCTTCGGGCAGGCCGCGCTGGTGGGCGTGGGGCTGGCGACGCTGTTCGTGGGCGCCATCGGCATCGTCGGCACGCAGCGGCTGTCGAACCTCGCAGGCTTCAGCGTGCTGGTGTCGGCGGGCACGCTGCTGGCCGCCGTCGGGCTGGGCGATCCGGCCGTGTGGGCGGGCGCGCTGTACTACATGCTGAGCTCGACGCTCGCGGTGGCGGCCTTCTTCCTGCTGATCGACATGATCGAGCGCTGGCGCAACGCGGGCATGAGCGTCGCGCCGCACGAGGCGGCGGGCAATGCACCCTTCCTGGCCGAAGACCTGCGCGCGCTCGACGACGTGAACCTCGACGACGATGCCCAGGCGCTCTACGGCCGCGCCATTCCGGCGGGCGTGGCCTTCCTGGGCCTGAGCTTCATGCTGTGCACGCTGCTGCTGGCGGGCCTGCCGCCGCTGTCGGGCTTTGTCGGCAAGTTCGCGATGCTCTCGGGCCTGCTCGACGGCAGGACCGTGGCCTCGGCCGGCTGGACCTTCCTGGGCTTGCTGATCGTCTCGGGCTTTCTCTCGCTGATCGCCCTGAGCCGCACCGGCATCCGCCATTTCTGGACGCAGCCCCACGCCACCATGCCCTCGCTGCCCGCGCTGGAGGTGCTGCCGGTGGCCGCCCTGCTCGCGGCCTGCGTGGCGCTCACGGTCTGGGCCGAGCCCGTGATGCAGCACGCGCAGGCCACCGCCGGCGGCCTGCGCACGCCCACTGCGTACCGCGAGGCCGTGCTCGGTGCCAAGCAGAAGCCCAACCCGGTGCCCGCGAAGAAAGAGGAGGCCAAGCCATGAAGCGCTTGATGCCTTCCCCGCCGCTGTCGTTCGCGCTGTTCGTCATCTGGCTGCTGCTCAACCAATCGCTCGAAGCGGCCACGCTGCTGTCGGCCGCGCTGCTCGCCATTGCGGTGCCGCTGATCACCAAGGGCCTGCGCCCCGCCACCGTGCGCATGCGCCGGCCCGGCGTGGCGCTGCGGCTGTCGTTCCTCGTCACCTTCGACATGCTGAAGTCGGCGTACGACGTGGCGCGGCTGCTGCTCACGCGCCGCACCGCCGACATCTCGGCGCGCTTCGTGCAGATTCCGCTGGACATGCGCGACCCCAACGGCCTCGCCGTGCTCGCGATGATCATGTGCCTCACGCCCGGCACGGCCTGGGGCGAGGTGTCGTTCGACCGCACCACGCTGCTGATCCACGTGTTCGACCTCGAGGACGAGGCGGCCTTCATCGCCCTGATCAAGACCCGCTACGAACGTCCGCTGATGGAGATTTTCGAATCATGACGCCTGTTCTCTTCTGGGCCCTGAAGGCCGCGCTCTTCCTGCTGGCCGTGGCGATGCTGTGCGCGCTCTTTCGCCTGCTGGCCGGCCCGTCCGCGCAGGACCGCGTGATGGCACTAGACTGCCTGTACATCAACGGCATGCTGATGATGCTGGTGCTCGGCATCAACTACGCGAGCAGCGTGTACTTCGAGGCGGCGATGCTGGTGGCGCTGTTCGGCTTCGTAGGGTCGACCTCGATCGCCAAGTTCCTGCTGCGTGGGGAGGTCATCGAATGAGCGCCACTGCACTTCCTCTTTGGGCCGAGATCATCACCGCCGTGTTCGCGGTGCTCGGCGCGGCCTTCGCGGCCATCGGCTCCTTCGGCTTGGTGCGCATGCCCACCTTCTTCCGCCGCATCCATGCGCCCACGCTGGGCGCCACGGTGGGCGCCTGGTGCCTGACGGTGGCCACCATCGCCTACTTCTCGGTGCAGGGCTTCAGCCTGTTCCTGCACGCGGTGCTGATCGTGCTGTTCATCGTGCTGACGGCGCCGATCACCACCATCTTCCTGATGCGTGCTGCCCTCTTCCGCGAACGGCAGAAGGGCAACACGAAGGTGCCGCCCTCCTCCGAGTCGCGCTGAAGCGGCTTCTTCCCATCAGTTGGGCGCCATGCGCACGCCCTTGTCGAGGAACTCGTTGGTGAAGAGCGTCGCCGGGTCGTACGCCTTGTCGATGCCGATCAGCGAAGACACGAGCTCGTAGTCGGCTTTCACGCGCGCACCGTCGAAGGCGCCGAGCGCCACCTTGGTGGTGGTGTCGTCGCGCATCAGCTGCTTGATGCGATTCCACTGGTCGCGCTGGTTGTCGGGCGTGAGGCCGCTCACGCTGGCCTGCAGCGCCTGCAGGCAGGGCTCGAAGCTCTTCACGCAGGCGTCGTAGGCGCGCTGCGTCACGGCCACGAACTTCTTCACCTGGCCGGGGTTCTTCGCGAGGTACGGGCCGTTCACGATCAGCGAGTTGCCGTACACGTTCACGCCCGCGTCGCGCCACGGCTGAAAGCCCAGGTCGGCGCCGAACTCGCGCGCCTTCAGGTCGTGCTCGTTGTAGAAGTCGCTGATGATGTCGACCGACTTGCTCTTCAGCGCCGCCACCTTGGCCTGCGGGCTCACGTTGACGAAGGTCACGCTGGCCGGGTCGAGCCCCACCTTCTTGGCGAAGGCCGGCCACATGAGGCGCGCGGCGTCGCCGGGCGGGTTGCCGATCTTGCGGCCCGCGAAATCTTTCGGCCCGTTGATGCCCGAGGACTTGAGCCAGTAGAAGCCCTGCGGGCTGTTGGCATAGATGACCATCACGGCCTTCACGTCGGCGCCCTTGCCCTTGGCCTGGATCGTGGTGGGCAGGTCGGAAATGCCCAGGTCGCTGCCGCCGGTGCCCACGCGCTGCGCCGACACGGCCGAGCCCTTGCCGGCCTCGATGTTCAGGTCGATGCCCGCCTCGGTGTACCAGCCCTTGGCCTTCGCGAAATAGATCGGCGCATGATCGGCCGTGGGTGTCCAGTTGAGCATCAGGCTCATGGCATCGGCCGCGAACGCGGCAGGGGCCGAGGCCATCAGCAAGGCGGTGGCGCCGGCGGCCGACAACAGCTTTTTCATGCGGAACACTCCAAAAGAAGGTAAAAACAGGTCCTGAAATTCATATTACCAACTGTTTGGTTGATAGGCAATCCAGATCATCCAGACTGCATTGCCCCTGCCGGGAGAATCAAAAACACCATGACCGCCACCAAGCCCGCGAGCCCCGCCACCC
>NZ_JBYSZY010000077.1:0-25526 GCF_058787635.1 Variovorax sp. FW305-3-2-15-B-LB1
AGCCACCCCCGCCGCCACCGCCGCCACCGCCTCGGCCGCCACGACCGGGGCCGAAGCCGGCAAGGCCCGAGAACAGCGAGACCATGAGCGCGATCAGCCCGGCGATCACCGCGATCACGGTGCTGGTCGTGAGGAAGAACGCGACCACGCCGATGCCGCCGCCCATGGCGACCGAGCCCATCGTCTTGCCCAGGATGGCGCGCGCGATCGGCGCGCCGACGAAGACGCCGACGAACAGGAAGATTGCGAGGTTCTCCCAGTCGAAGCCATCGCTGCTGCTGCCTCCGCTATTGCTGCGCGAAGGCTCGGGCAGCGGCTCGCCGTCGACCAGGCCGATGAGCCGGTCCACCGCCGCGTTCAGGCCGCCCGCGAAGTCGTTGTTGCGAAAGCGCGGCTTCATCTCCTCGTCGATGATGCGCACCGCTGCGAGGTCGGGCACCGCGCCTTCGAGCGTCTTGGCGGTGGCGATGCGCATCTTGCGATCGTCCTTGGCGACGATGACCAGGAGGCCGTCGCCCACGCCCTTGCGGCCGATCTTCCAGGCGTCGCCCACGCGCTGCGCGTAGCTCGCGATGTCTTCGGGCGCCGTGGTCGGCACCATCAGCACCACGATCTGCGAGCCCTTGCGCTGCTCGAAGGCCGCGAGCTTGGTCTCGAGGCCCGAGCGCTGCGCGGCGTCGAGCGTGCCGGTCTGGTCGATCACGCGCGCCGTGAGCGTGGGGATCGGCAGCAGGCCCTGCGCCAGCGCGGGCAGGCCGGCCCATGCGAGGGCCGCGATGAAGATCGCTGCCAGTGCGCGGCGGATCAGGGCTGCGGCCATCGGCGCCGCTTCTTACTTCTTGGGGGTGCTGAAGTCGACCGTGGGCGGCGTCGAGATCTGGGCTTCGTTCTGCACCGAGAAATTCGCCTTCGGCTTGTAGCTGAAGACCATGGCCGTGAGGTTGGTCGGGAAGCTGCGCGCGAGCACGTTGTACTCCTGCACGCTCTCGATGTAGCGGTTGCGTGCCACGGTGATGCGGTTCTCGGTGCCTTCGAGCGTCACGCGCAGGTCGCGGAAGGCCTGGTTGGCCTTGAGGTCGGGGTAGCGCTCGGCCACCACCATGAGCCGCGACAGTGCCGACGACAGCTCGCCCTGCGCCTGCTGGAACTTGTTGAAGGCCTCGGGGTTGTTGAGCGTCTCGGGCGTCACCTGGATCGAGGTGGCCTTGGCGCGTGCCTCGATCACCTTGGTGAGCGTGTCCTGCTCGAAGCTGGCTTCGCCCTTCACGGTGGCGACGATGTTCGGCACGAGGTCGGCACGCCGCTGGTACTGGTTGAGGACCTCGCTCCAGGCCGACTTGCTGGCCTCGTCGAGGGACTGGAACTGGTTGTAGCCGCATCCGCTGAGGGACAGGACGGCCGCGAGAATCAGGAACCAGCGCTTCATCATCATTTGCATTACCTCCGCAGAAGGAGGCCGAAGTTAGCATAGATGGGGTCATGGCCCTCGATCCCCTCCACGCCCTGCAGGCCGCGAACCGCGCGGTCCCACCGGCGGCCGCGCCGCCCGCCGGCACGCTGCTGATCGCGGGTGCGACCGGCGCGTTGGGCCAGGAGCTGCTGCACCGGCTCGCGGGCCGCCACCGCTTCCAGCGCACGCGTGTGCTGGCGCGCGAGCCCATGCACGACGGGCTGCCCGGCGTCGAGACGGTTCTGTGCCCGGCGTTGCCGATCGCGCAGTGGCCGCCGGTCGCGGCCGACGTGGCGGTGGTCGCCTTCGACCCGCCGCGCCTGTACCACGGCCGCGAACGCGCGCTGTGGCACCCCGAGCCCGCCGACCTGCCCGAACTGGCGCGCTGGCTGCGCGCCAGCGGCGTGCGCACGCTGGCCATCGTGCAGCCGCACGACCGCGGCCGGCTGCCCGAGGCGCTCAAGCGCGGGCTGGCCAGCCTCGACGAGCAGGCCGTGGTCGCCTGCGGCTTCGAGCGCGTGATCCTGCTGCGCTCGGCGCGCAAGCCGGCCGACGTGCGCCTGGCCAACCTCGGCGAGCGGTTGGCCGCCTGGATGCTGTCGATCATGCGGTTCATGGTGCCGGCCAACGAGCAGCCGGTGCGTGCGCCCAAGATGGCCGAGCTGGTCGACCTCGCGCTGCGCGTGGCGCCGCCCGGCGTGCACGTGGCCGCGCCCGAGATGGTGTGGCAGGCCGCGCAGGGCGCCACCGAGGCGGCGGCGCGCGCGTGGCTGATTCCGGCGTCCACCCCCGAAGCACCCACGGCCGGGTCGCCTGCTGCCACATGGCCGTGACATGGGCAGGGCAAAATCCGGCCTACCCCCTTCGCTCTCGCCCTTCACCGCCATGCCCAAGACCCCTTTCCGCGCCGCCGCGGCCATCGGCGGCACTGCCGACGATGTCGAGGCCGCCTTCTATGAAGCGCTGCAACGCGGCGATGTCGATGCGCTGATGGCCTGCTGGGCCGACGAGGACGAGGTGTTCTGCGTCCACCCGGGCGGCCCGCGGCTGGTGGGCGCGGTGGCGATCCGCGCGGCCTTCGAGCAGATGTTCGCCAACGGCGCCATCCATGCGACGCCGGCGCGCGTGCGCAAGATCGAGTCGCTGGCGAGCGCCGTGCACAACGTGCTGGAGCGCATCGAGGTGCTCACGGCCGAGGGGCCGCGCCATGCCTTCGTGCTGGCCACCAACGTGTATCACAAGACCGCGCAGGGCTGGCGCATGGTGGCGCACCACGCGAGCCCGGGCAGCGCGCGCGAGCCCGACGACGCGAACGATCCGCCGCAGGTCCTGCACTGAGTCCTGCTTCGAGCGATGGCCTCTCCCTTTCCTTCTTCCTCTTTCTCACCGAATTCCGCGTCGCCCGCCGCGCACGATGCGATGGGCTACGACGCCCCGCGCTGGCTGCCCGGCGGCAACCTGCAGACCATCTGGGCCGCGCTGTGCGCGCGCCGCTTCGACGGGCCCGCGCCGGTGTACCGCCGCGAGCGCTGGACCGCGCCGGACGGCGACTTCATCGACGTCGACTTCGTCGATGCGCCGCAGCCCGGCCCCCGGCCGCTGCTGGTGCTGTTCCACGGGCTCGAGGGCTCGTCGCGCAGTCACTACGCCGAGGCCTTCGCGGCTTTCGCTGCGTCGCGTGGCATGGCCTTCGCGGTGCCGCACTTTCGCGGCTGCAGCGGCGAGCTGAACCTCGCGCCGCGCGCCTACCACTCGGGCGACCACGAGGAGATCGACTGGATCCTGCGGCGCATGCACGCGCAGCACGTGGTGCAGGGCGGCGGCGGGCCGGTGCTGGCGGCCGGCGTCTCGCTGGGCGGCAATGCGCTGCTGCGCTGGGCCTGCGAGGCCGGCGAGAGCGCGCGGGCCTCGGTCGACGCGGTGGCGTCGGTGTGCGCACCGCTCGACCTGGCGGCGGGCGGCGAGGCGATCGGGCGCGGTTTCAA
Source organism: Variovorax sp. FW305-3-2-15-B-LB1 (assembly GCF_058787635.1). NCBI lineage: Bacteria > Pseudomonadati > Pseudomonadota > Betaproteobacteria > Burkholderiales > Comamonadaceae > Variovorax > Variovorax sp. FW305-3-2-15-B-LB1. The sequence continues at coordinate 3,436 of NZ_JBYSZY010000077.1, forward strand.
CCGGCTGGTCTACACGCGCATGTTCCTCGCGACGATGAAGCCCAAGGCGCTGGCCAAGCTGGCGCAGTTCCCGGGTCTGTTCGACCGCGACCGGCTGATGGCGGCGCGCGATCTCTACGACTTCGACGACGTGTTCACGGCCCCGCTGCACGGCTTTCGCAACACCGACGACTACTGGGCGCGCGGCTCGTCCAAGCCGCTGCTGGGCGCGATCCGCGTGCCCGCGCTGGTGGTGAACGCGCGCAACGACCCCTTCATTCCGGCCCGCAGCCTGCCGGGGCCCAGCGAGGTCGGGTCGCACGTCACGCTGTGGCAGCCCGCGGGTGGCGGCCACGTGGGCTTTCCGCTTGGCCTGCCGCCGGGGCACGTGGGCGGAATGCCCGAGCGCGTAGGAGGGTGGCTGGCCCACCACCTCTCGTCGACGCGGGCGCAAAATACGGCCCATGGATGACATCGTCAAACAGGCATTGGCCAAGTGGCCGAACGTGCCGCACTGCTACGGCTGGCTGGGTCTGGACGCGCGCGGCAACTGGTACATGCGCGACGACCGCACGCAGGCGCAGGGCCCGTTTCGCAGCGCCAAGGGCTCGATGCTGCGGCACGACAAGCTGATCGACTTCATCCACCGCAACTACGAGCACGACGCCGACGGCCAGTGGTTCTTCCAGAACGGGCCGCAGCGCGTGTATGTCGAGCTGGAGGCGGCGCCGCTGGTGTGGCGCGTGGCGCAGCAGGGCGCGAACGCGTTCACAGTCACGGCCCACACGGGCGTGCCGGCCGAGGTGTCGGGCTGCCTGCTCGACGAAGAAGGCCGGCTCTATCTCGTGGCCCCGGCGGGGCTCGGGCTGGTGCACACGCAGGACGTGGGCATCGCCGCCGAGGCCGTGGAGCAGGGCGTCTGGACGCCGGAGCCGGTGCGCGCGGCCGACCTGCCGGGGCGCTTCGGCCATGTGCTGAGCCCGGTAGAACGCCATGCAGGCGTGGCTGTATAGCTACTGAAAAGATAGCAATCCGGATCGTCCGGACGTAAAAAAACCGGCCTGAGAGCCGGTTTTTTCATGGGCGCGAGGCGCCGTCGATCGCTTACTTGGCAGGCGCGCTGGCCGCAGCCGATGCCCCTTCGGCCGGCGCGGCGGCCGCTGCCGGACGGTCCGGCACCGGGAACTTGGCGCCACCGGCGTTGGCCAGGTACACCACGGCACGGCCGATTTCGATGTCTTCGAAGTCGCCGCCGCCCTGGGCGGGCATGGCGCCCTTGCCCTTGAGCGCGTGCTCGAGCAGCGTCGCGTAACCCTGGCCGATGCGCGGGCCCCAGGCTGCGGCGTCGTTCAGGTGCGGGGCGCCGGGGATGCCGGGTGCGCCGTGGCAGGCCACGCACTGGGCCTTGAACACGGCATCGCCAGCGGCCAGCGGCCGGTTGGCGTCACGGATCTCGATGGAGCCGACCTTCTTGAGGCGTTCGGCCACTTCACGGTCGCGCGATTCCTTGGTCACGCCGTAGAGCGCCATGTTGTCGCCCTCCGCGGTACCGGCGGGCTTGGTGCCCGAGACCACATAGGACACGAGGCCCACGATGATCAGGATCGGAATGATGAAAGAGAAAAATACCGCGAGCAGCAGTTGCTTCGGGTTCTTGATCGGGCCGGTATGGGCTTCTTCTGTGGCCTGGTTGTGCGGGTCTGCGCTCATGGCGTCCTCAATAACGGGGGGCTCGTCGGGGGCTTTTTCTAACCAACCGGCGATTATAGAGAGGCCCTTTGCCCGCGCGGGCAATTGACCTCTCCATATCGGACGCGCAGGTGTCTCAACCGTTGTTGCGTGTGGCCCAGCCGCCACCCAGCGTCTTGTACAGCGTGACCTGGTTCTGCAGCTGCAGCAGGCGCGTGGCCACGGCCGATTGCTGCGCCGTGAACAGCGAACGCTGTGCGTCGAGCAGGTCGAGCGCGCTGGCGATGCCGTTGCGATAGCGCAGGTCGGAGAGCTTGTAGCGCACCGCCTCGGCGTCGGCCTGCGCGGTCTGCGCGCGCGCCTGCTCGCCCAGCGTGGCGCGGCCCGCGAGCGCGTCGGCCACTTCGCGGAAGGCGGTCTGGACCGACTTCTCGTACTGCGCCACCGCGATCTCGCGCCCGGCCTTGGCCGAGTTGAGTCCCGCGATGTTGCGGCCCGCGTCGAAGATCGGCAGCGTGACCGTGGGCGCGAAGCTCCAGGCCTTGGTGCCGCGGTCGAACAGGTTCGAGAACTCGCTGCTCGCGGTGCCGATCGAGCTCGTGAGCGACACGCGCGGGAAGAAGTTCGCACGCGCTGCGCCGATGTTGGCGTTGGCCGCGATCAGCTGCTGCTCGGCCGCGCGGATGTCGGGCCGCTCGGTCAGCAGGTCGGAGGGCAGGCCGGCCGGCACGTCGGGCATCGGGCGGATGCCCGCGAGTCCCTTGGTGCCGCCGGCGGTGGCCTCGGCCGGCACCGGTGCGCCCAGCAGCAGGGCGAGTGCGTTCTCGTCCTGCAGGCGGGCGCGCTGCTGCTGCGCATAGGCGGCGCGCGCGGTCTCGGCCTGCGAGTTCGCGGCCTGGAAGTCGATCTCGGACGACACGCCGTTGTCGAAGCGCAGCTTGGTCAGGCGCACCGATTCGTCGCGCGTGACCATGGTCTGGCGCGTGATCTCGAGCAGCTCGTCGTCGGCCAGCAGCGTGAGCCAGCCGCTGGCCACGGCCGCGATCAGGCTGATCTGCGCGGCCTTGCGCGACTCTTCGGTGGCCAGGTACTGCGACAGCGCCTGGTCCTTCAGCGCGCGGATGCGGCCGAAGAAGTCGAGCTCCCACGCGGTGAAGCCGAAGTTGACTGCGTACTGCGAGGCCACGCTGCCCTGGCTGGGATCGATCGCCTGGTAGGCGTTGGGGCTCGAGCGCGAGCCCGTGCCCGTGAGGCCGAGTGCCGGGAACAGCGCCGAGCGTTCGATCTGGAACTGCGCACGCGCCTGCTCGATGTTGAGCACCGACACGCGCAGGTCGCGGTTGTTCGCCAGCGCCGTCTGGATCAGGCCCGTCAGGCGCGGGTCGGTGAAGAAGTCCTGCCAGGGCAGGGCGGCCGCAGCGGGACCCGACGGCTGCGCCGGGTCACCCGGGTAGGTCGTCGGCACCGGCGCCGCGGGGCGCTCGTAGGTCGGGATCAGCGAGCAGCCCGCCAGCAGCATCGCTGCTGCCAGCACGGTAGGGATCAGAGGTTTCTTAGTCATGGTGTGTGGTATCTCCCGTGATGCCGGCAGCTGCCGCATGCCGCTTGTCGGCCTCGTGCTGGCGCGCGCTGCCCTTGAACAGCGTGCGCACCACCACGAAGAACACCGGCACGAAGATCACGGCCAGGACCGTGCCGGTCACCATGCCGCCGAGCACGCCGGTGCCGATGGCGCGCTGGCTCGCCGAGCCTGCGCCCGAAGCAAGGACCAGCGGCAGCACGCCCAGGCCGAAGGCCAGCGAGGTCATGATGATGGGACGGAACCGCAGGTGCGCGGCCTCGAGCGCGGCCTCGACCACGCCGCGGCCCTGCGCCTGCAGGTCTTTCGCGAACTCGATGATCAGGATCGCGTTCTTCGCCGACAAGCCGATGATGGTGATCAGGCCCACCTGGAAGTACACGTCGTTGGAATAGGCGCGCAGCATCGTCGCCACCAGCACGCCCAGCACGCCCAGCGGCACCACCAGGATCACCGACAGCGGGATCGACCAGCTCTCGTACAGCGCGGCCAGGCAGAGGAACACCGCCAGGATCGCGAAGCCGTACAGGATCATGGCCTGCGAGCCGGCGAGCTTCTCTTCACGCGACTGGCCGGTCCACTCGAAGCCGAAGCCTTGCGGCAGCTGGCCGGCGAGCTTTTCCATCTCGGCCATGGCCGCGCCCGTGCTCTGGCCCGGCGCCGCGTCGCCGCTGATGCGGATGGCGGGGTAGCCGTTGTAGCGCACGGTCTGCGTGGCGCCCGAGACCCACTTGGTGGTCGCGAAAGCCGACAGCGGCACCGGTTGGCCCTTGGTGTTGACGGCGTTCAGGCGCAGCAGGTCGTCCGGCTGCATCCGTGCCGGCGCATCGGCCTGCACCACCACGCGCTGCAGGCGGCCGCGGTTCGGGAAGTCGTTGATGTAGCTCGAACCCAGCGAGGTCGACAGCGCGCTGTTGATCGCGTCGAAGCTCACGCCCAGGGCGTTGGCCTTGTCGCGGTCGATGTCGATCTCCAGTTGCGGCGCGTCTTCCAGGCCGTCGGGGCGCACCTGCGCGAGGATCTTGCTCTGCGAGGCCATGCCCAGCAGCTGATTGCGCGCGTTGATCAGCGCCTCGTGGCCTGCGCCCGCGCGGTCTTGCAAGCGGAAGCTGAAGCCGCTGGCGTTGCCCAGTTCGGGAATCGGCGGCGGGCTCAGCGGGTAGATGAAGGCGTCGCGGATGCCCGACAGCGCACCGAAGGCACGGCCGGCCAGCGCACTGGCCGAGTTGGCCGGGTCCTTGCGTTCTTCCCAGTCCTTCAGCGTCACGAAGGCGAGGCCCGCGTTCTGGCCCTGGCCGGAGAAGCTGAAGCCCATCACGCTCACGATGCTCTGCACTTCAGGCTGCTTCAGGATGAAGCCTTCGACCTGCTGCATCACCGACAGCGAACGCTCCTGCGTCGCGCCCGGGGGCAGCTGCACGTTCACGATGATGTTGCCCTGGTCTTCCTCGGGCAGGAACGAGCTCGGCAGGTGCGTGTAGAAGTACGCGACGGCGCCGATGATCGCGGCGTAGATCACGAGGTAGCGTGCGGCGCGGCGCAGGATGCGCGCGACCACGCCTTCGTAGCCCTTGGCCGTGCGCGAGAAGCCGCGGTTGAACCAGCCGAAGAAGCCGCGCTTCTCATGGTGGTGGCCGGCTTCCACCGGCTTGAGCAGCGTGGCGCACAGCGCCGGCGTGAGCGACAGCGCCATGAAGGCCGAGAAGCCGATCGAGGCCACCATCACCGCCGAGAACTGGCGGTAGATGTTGCCGGTCGAACCCGCGAAGAAGGCCAGCGGCACGAACACCGAGATCAGCACCACGGTCACGCCGATGATGGCGCCCGAGATCTGCTGCATCGCCTTGCGCGTGGCGTCGAGCGGCGACAGCCCCTCTTCGCTCATGATGCGCTCGACGTTCTCCACCACCACGATGGCGTCGTCCACCACGATACCGATCACCAGCACCATGCCGAACATGGTGAGCACGTTGATCGAGAAGCCCAAGGCGAGCAGCGTGGCGAAGGTGCCCAGCAGCGCGATCGGCACCACGATGGTCGGGATGATCGTGTAGCGCCAGTTCTGCAGGAACAGGAACATCACCAGGAACACCAGCGCGATGGCTTCGAACAGCGTCTTCACCACTTCGGAGATCGAGATCTGCACGAAGCGCGAGCTGTCATAAGGAATGTCCCACTTCACGCCCTTGGGGAAGTAGCGCTCCAGCTCGGTCATCTTGGCGCGCACGGCCTTGGCCGACTTCAGCGCGTTGCCGGTGGGCGTGGGCTGCACGCCGATACCGACCGCGGGCACGCCGTTCAGGCGCGCGGAGGTGGCGTAGTTCTGGCCGCCGAGTTCGACGCGCGCCACGTCCTTCAGGCGCACGGTCGAGCCGTCGGTGTTGGCGCGCAGCACGATGTTCTGGAACTGCTCGACGCTGTTGAGCTGGCCGTTCACCGTCACGGTGGCGGAGATCGCCTGGCCGGGGATGTTCGGCAGGTCGCCGAGTGTGCCCGACGCCACCTGGGCGTTCTGCGCGCGGATCGCGGCATTGACGTCGTTGGCCGACAGGTTGAAGCCTTGCAGCTTCGCCGGGTCGATCCAGATGCGCATCGCGTTCTCGGAGCCGAACAGCTGGGCCTGGCCCACGCCGTCGATCCGCTGCAGTTCCGGCACGATGTTGCGCGCGGCGTAGTCACCGAGCGCCACCGGGTCGAAGTCGGGGTTGTCCGAGGACAGCATCGCGAACAGCAGGAAGTTGTTGCGCGACTTGTCCACGCGCACGCCCTGCTGCGTCACGGCCGAAGGCAGCCGCGGCGTGGCGCGCGAGAGCCGGTTCTGCACGTCCACCTGCGCGAGGTCTTCGTTGGTGCCGGCCTCGAAGCTGATGGTGATGGCGCCGGTGCCGTCGGCCTGGGCCACCGATTCCATGTAGATCAGGCCGGGCGAGCCGTTCATCTCGCGCTCGATCACGGACAGCACGCTGTCCTCGAGGGTCTGCGCGGAGGCACCGGGGTAGGCGACGTTGATCACGATGGCCGGCGGGGCCACCGGCGGGTACTGCGAGATCGGCAACTGCGTGATGGCAACGCCGCCCACCACGATGATGAACAGTGCGATCACCCACGCGAAGATAGGTCGGTCGATAAAGAATTTGGCCATGCGAGGCGCTCCTGATTACTTCTTGTCAGCCGGGGCCGAAGCCGGGCTGGCGGCGGGTGCCGCTGCGGCAGCAGACGCTGCCGGTGCCGCGGGTGCAGCCGCGCCGTTCGGCGTCGGCTTCTGCCACGGCACCGCCTTCACGGGCGTGCCGGGCGGCATCATCTGCAGGCGCTGGAAGCCATCGACCATCACCTGTTCGCCGGCCTTCAGGCCGTCGAGCACCACCCACTGGTTGTCCTTGGCGGCGCTGATCTTCACGGTGCGCTGGCTCAACTTGCCGTCGGCGCTGACCACCGTCACGTGGTCGCCCTGCTGGGTGCGCGTGACGGCCTGTTGCGGCACCGTGATCGCGTTCGTCACCTGGGCCTGCTCGAGCTTCACGCGCACGTACAGGCCGGGCAGCAGCTCGCCCTTGGGGTTCGGGATCTCGGCGCGCAGCGTGACCTGGCCCGTGGTCGGGTCGACCGTGAGGTCGGAGAACAGCAGCTTGCCGTCTTGCCCGTAGTCGGTGCCGTCTTCGAGCACCACGCGGATGCTCGCGGCTTCTTCGCCGCTGGCACGCTTGTACTGGCCGGCGGCCACGGCGCGGCGCAGCTTGAGCACGTCGGAGGCCGACTGCGTGAAGTTCACGTACAGCGGGTTGATCTGCTGCACCACGGCCAGCTCGGTGGCGTCGCCCTGGCCGACCAGTGCGCCTTCGGTGACCAGCGCGCGGCCGATGCGGCCTGCGATGGGCGAGGTGACATCGGCGTAGCCCTGGTTGATCTTGGCGGTCTGCAGCAGCGCGCGGTTGGCGGCCACGTCGGCGTCGGCCGTCTTGGCGGAGGCCACGGCCGTCGCGTATTCCTGCTTGCTCACGGCGTTGGCTTCGACCAGCGGCTTGTAGCGGTCGGCCAGTGCCTTGGCCTGCACGGCGTTGGCTTCGGCGCGGGCCAGGGCGGCCTGGGCGTTCTGCGTGGCAGCCACCAGCGGTGCCGGGTCGATGCGGAACAGCAGCTGGCCGGCCTTCACGTCGCTGCCTTCGCGGAACTCGCGCTTGAGCAGGATGCCGGGGGTGCGGGCGCGCACCTGGGCGATGCGCGAGGCTTCGAGGCGGCCGGGCAGCTCGGTCACGAGGCCCACGTCGGTGGGCTTGACCGTCACCACGCCGACTTCAGGCGCCGGACGGGCACCACCGCCACCGCCGCCCGGTCCGGCCGGGGCCTCGCCCTTGCCGCAGGCGGCCAGGAACAGGAGGGAGACGAGGGCCACGGTCGCGAGACGCGGCGAAAACGACAAGGACGGTTGACGCGAGACATGCAGAAGAGGCATGTGATTCCTTTGATGCGAAGACGGGAGATGGCGCGTTTGCGGGAGAGATCCGTAAACCAGCACGGGCAGGTGGGCCATCCGAGAAGCGCGCTAGTTTACATACATTCATGGATGTATAGTGACAGCCATGCAATGGCCCCACGATACGCAAAGGGCGTTCGCTTTACAAATCAGGAGACTTGGTGGCACGTCGTACGAAGGAAGAAGCACTGGCGACGCGGAATCGATTGCTCGATGCCGCGGAACTGCTGTTTCAGGCGCAAGGTGTTTCGCAGACCACGCTGCAGCAGATCGCGCAGCAGGCCGGCGCGACCCGGGGCGCCATCTACTGGCACTTCAAGGACAAGGCCGATCTGTTCAACGCCATGATGGAGCGCGTGATCCTGCCGCTGGAGACGCCGCCCAAGAGCGACATCCCCGGCGATGACCCGCTGGTCGAGATCGAGGAAGGCCTGATCCATGCGCTGACGCTCATGGTCGCCGACCCGCAGGTGCGGCGCGTGTTCGACATCGCGACCCACAAGGTCGAGTACACGCACGACATGGCCTCGGTGCAGCAGCGCCACCTGGACGCGCGCAACGCCTGCGTGGTCGATTTCGAAAAGGCCCTGCGGCTGGCCGCGCGGCGCGCCCGCATCCGGCTGCCGTTGCCGGGTGCGGTCGCGGCGCAGGGCATGCACGCCCTGATGGGCGGGCTGATCCAGAACTGGCTGCTCGACCCCACGGCCTTCGACCTCGTGTCGACCGGCCGGCGCACCTTCCGCGTCTACCTGGCCGGGCTCGGTTTCTCGCGCACGCCGGCCGGTGGCGTCCCGACGGCGCACGACGCGGAAACCACCGCGGCCTGATAGGCCATAATGTGTGGCTCCGGTGCATTCCGGAGCACCCCTCTCGCTGTATTTCAACGGATAGAATTCGGCCCTCCGAAGGCTGAGATCCAGGTTCGATTCCTGGCGGCGGGACCACCTTCAAGACCGGAAATTCCGCAAGGGCTTCCGGTTTTTTCACTTCTTCCCCGACCCGGCGCGGCCTTGCAAGACAAGGCCGATCCGGAGATCCGCGCGACCGGGCCGTGACACGCCGTTGCACCCTGTCACCCGGACGCACGCATGTAAAAATTCCCCGCATGATGGAGCTCTCCGAACTGGACGAAACCAGCCTCGCAGCACACGCCGCCGAATGGCGTCGGCGCGCGCTGCGCGGCGAGAAACAGGCCCGCGGCATCGCACATGCCCTGGAGGCCGAGATGCGCCGCCGCTTCGGCGATTCGATTCCGCCGAGCCAGAGCGCCGACCTGGACACCCGCCCCCTCGCCCTGCGCCAGCCACCGCGTCCGTGGTGGAAGTTCTGGTGAACCGGCCGCGCGCCTTCGCTGCCTGATCTGACATCCCTCGCAGCCGGTCATCGGTTGCAGCGCCCCGTCGGCCCTGACACCATGGCCGCATGGCATACCAACTTCATTACTGGCCCACGATCCAGGGCCGTGGCGAGTTCGTGCGGCTCGCACTCGAAGCAGCGGGCGCCGACTACGTCGATGTCGCGCGGCTGCCCGCCTCGCAAGGCGGCGGCGAGTCCGCGCTGGGCCGCCGGCTCGGCGACCCCGGCAACCCGCGCGCCGCGTTCGCACCGCCGTTCCTTGTCGACGGCGACATCGTGGTCGGCCAGACCGCCGCGATCCTGCTGTACCTCGGCCCCAAGCTCGGGCTGGCCGGCATCGGCGAATCCGACGGCCTGTGGACGCATCAGCTGCAACTCACCATCGCCGACGCGGTGGCCGAGGCGCACGACACCCATCACCCGATCTCGACCGGCGACTACTACGAAGACCAGCGCGACGCGGCCCTGCAGCGTGCGCGCGCCTTCCGCGAAGCGCGCATTCCGAAATTCCTGAACTGGTTCGAGCAGGTGCTGCAGCGCAACCCTTCCGGCGACCTGCACCTGGTCGGCGACGTGTTGACCTATGCCGACCTGTCGCTGTTCCAGTTGGTGGACGGCCTGCAGTACGCTTTTCCGAAGGCCACCGCGCGAGCGCTCGCCGCCACGCCCGCGGTCGTGAAGCTGCACGCGAACATCCGGCGACGCCAGCGCGTGCACGACTACCTGCGCAGCCCGCGCCGCATTGCGTTCAACGAGGACGGGATCTTTCGGCGCTATGCCGAGCTGGACGGCTGAGGCTAGTCGTCGCCAGCTTCGTTGCGGATGCGCAGCGCCAGCTCGTACAGCGTGTTGCGCGGCGCACCGCTGATCTCGGCGGCCAGCTTGACGGCCGTCTTCACGGGCAGTTCCGCCAGCAGCAGGCGCAGCACGCGCTCGCCTTCCGCGCCGCCGTCGCCGCTCACCGCCACGGGATGCAGTACCAGCGCGAACTCGCCACGCGTGCGGTCGCGGTCGGCGCCGAACCAGTCGGGCAGCGCGCTGGCGGCCACGGTGGCGATCTCTTCGAACTGCTTGGTGAGCTCGCGGCCGACGGTGATGCGGCGCTCGCCCAGCACGGCAAGGGCGCGGGCCAGGGTTTCGATGCGGTGCGGCGCTTCGAGCAACACCACGGCGCGCGGCTCCTGCGCGAGGGCCTGCACGGCGGTGTCGCGCTCGCCGGCCTTGCTCGGCAGGAAACCCGCGAACACGAAGGCGCTGCTGTTGTGCGCGTGGCTGCTCTCGCCGCCGTCGGCCACGAGCCCGGCCGCGCTCACCAGCGTGACGACGCTGCTGGCGCCCGGCAGCGGCAGCACGCGCTGGCCGGCCGCGCGCACGGCGGCGGCCAGGCGCGCGCCGGGGTCGCTCACGCCGGGCGTGCCGGCGTCACTCACGTAGGCGATGCGCTCGCCCTGCGCGAGCCGCGCGACCACCGCTTGCGCGGCCTCGGCCTCGTTGTGCTGGTGCACCGCGAGCAGCCGCGCGCCGGGGCGGTCGATGCCGTAGGCGCGCAGCAGGCTTTGCGTGTGGCGCGTGTCCTCGCAGGCCACGGCGTCCACCAGCTGCAGCACATGCAGCGCGCGCAGCGTGATGTCGGCCAGGTTGCCGATCGGCGTGGCGACGATGTACAGCGTGCCCTGCGGATAATGCTGCGCGCCCGCGGCGTCGAGCGCGGCCGGCAGGGCCGCGCCGAAGGAAGCAGGGGCGAGTGAAGCCAAGAGGTTTCTCCGTAGGGCAGCGAAAACAAGAACAGGGCAGGGAGCCATGACGACAAGCACCACGACCACGAAGCATCGCGGCGATGCGGCGGAAGACGCCGCGCTCGACCACCTGCGCCAGGCCGGCCTCGTGCCGGTCGCGCGCAATTATCGAACGCCGGGGCGCGGCGGCGGCGAGGTCGACCTGATCATGCGCGATCCGCGCGACGGCACGCTGGTGTTCGTCGAGGTGCGCCAGCGCAGCGCGGCCTCGCACGGCGGCGCGGGTGGCAGCATCACGGCGGGCAAGCAGCGGCGCATCGTGCTGGCCGCGCGGCACTATTTGGGCCGGTTGCGGTCGCTGCCGCCTTGCCGTTTCGATGTGGTGCTGATCGAGGAGAAAATCACCTGGCTGAAAGCCGCCTTCGACGCCGGCTGACGCACTCGCCAGGGAACTGAAGCCTTGCTGAAGGCTCCACCACTCAAACGTCTTGTTTCACGACCCCCAGTTATCATCGCGCCCCATGCTCGAGCAACGGATTCAGCAGCACTTCATTGACAGTGCCGACCTCAAATACCAGACCGGCCCGGTCCTCAGCAAACCCATCTCTCAAGCGATGCAGGCCCTGCTGGCCTGCGTGACCAGCGGCGGCAAGGTGCTGGCCTGCGGGGCCGGCGTGTCGGGCCTGCTGGCCGCGCAGTTCGCATCGAACTTCGTGGGCCGCTTCGAACGCGAGCGGCCCGAGCTGGGCGCCATCGCGCTGCCCGGCGACACCACCGACCCGGCGGCCGACAGCCCGCAGGCCGCCGATGCCGACCGCTTCGCGCGCCAGGTGCGCGCGCTCGGCCAGGCCGGCGACGTGCTGCTGGTGCTCAGCGCCAGCGGGCAGTCGTCCGCGGTGCTGGCCGCCGTGCTTTCCGCGCATGAGCGCGACATGACGGTGGTGGCGCTGCTCGGCAACGCCGCCACGGGGCTGGCCACCGCGGCGCCCGGCGTCGGCGGCACCGGCGGCGCCATCGGCCGCGCGCTGCGCGAAACCGATGTACAGATCAGCGTGCCGCACGAGCGTGCGGCGCGCATTCACGAAATCCACCTGCTCGCGCTGCATTGCCTGTGCGACGGCGTGGATGCCCAGTTACTCGGAGAACAGGAAGTTTCCTCATGACCATGACGACCCTGACCAAGGCCTCGACCCAACGTTTCGCCCTGGCGCTCACCCTGGGCGCCGCCCTGGTGGCCGGACTGTCCGCCTGCGTGCCGCTCGTCGTGGGCGGCGCCGCGGTGGTGGGCGTGGGCATGGTGGCGACCGACCGCCGCAGCTCGGGCGCGCAGCTCGACGACCAGGGCATCGAGCTGCGCGCCGCGGCCCGCGTGCGCGACATCGCCAACGACAACATGTACGTGAGCGTCACCAGCTTCAACCGCCAGGTGCTGCTGACCGGCGCCGTCGGCAACGACGCCGACCGCCGTCGCGTCGAGGACGAGGTGAGCCGCGTGGTCAACGTGCGCTCGGTGGTGAACGAGCTCACCATCGGCGCCCCGAGCACCTTCCAGGACCGTTCGAACGACCTGTACATCACCGGCAAGGTGAAGGCCTCGCTGCTCGACGCCAAGGACATCTTCGCCAACTCCTTCAAGGTCGTGACCGAGCGCAGCACGGTCTACCTGATGGGCATCGCCACGCGCCGCGAGACCGACCGCGCCACCGAGATCACGCGCGGCGTGACGGGCGTGGCGAAGGTCGTGCGCGTGGTCGAGGTGGTGAGCGAGGCCGACCTGGCCGCGAGCCAGGCGGCCAACCAGTCCGCCGCGCAGCGCGGCGGCACGGGCCCCGCACCGGTGAGCAATGCGACGCCATCGACGCCGGGTGCTGCCTCGGGTTCGCGTGTGCCGTTGCCGCCGATGGAGCCGCTGCCCGCGCCGGCCGGTGGTGCAACGACCTCGCCGGTCCGCTGAAACCAAAAAGCCCGCTTCCGCGGGCTTTTTTCATTTGAGCCTGATGATCAGGCTCGAGGTGTCCCATCGCCTGCCGCCGGCCTGCTGCACGTCGGCATAGAACTGGTCGACCAGCGCCGTCACCGGCACGCGCGCGCCGTTGCGCTTGGCTTCGTCGAGCACCAGGCCCAGGTCCTTGCGCATCCAGTCGACGGCAAAGCCGTAGTCGAACTTGCCGGCGATCATGGTCTTGCCGCGGTTCTCCATCTGCCAGCTCTGGGCCGCGCCCTTGCTGATGACGCCGAGCACGGCTTCCATGTCCAGGCCGGCGCGCTGGCCGAAGGCGATGGCTTCCGACAGGCCCTGCACCAGCCCCGCGATGGCGATCTGGTTCACCATCTTGGCGAGCTGGCCCGCACCGCTCTCGCCTAGCAGCGTGACCGCGCGGGAGAAGGCCATCGCCACCGGCTTGATGCGCTCGAACACGGCCTCGTCGCCGCCGCACATGACGGTGAGTGCGCCGTTCTGCGCGCCCGCCTGGCCGCCCGACACGGGCGCGTCGATGAAGTGAAGGCCGCGCGCGAGCGCCGCCTTCGACAGCTCGCGCGCCACGTCGGCCGAGGCCGTGGTGTGGTCCACGAGCACGGCGCCGGGCTTCATGCCGGCCAGCGCGCCGTCGTCGCCCAGCACCACCGAGCGCAGGTCGTCGTCGTTGCCGACGCAGCAGAACACGATGTCCGCGCCAGCCGCGGCTTCGCGCGGCGTGGGGGCGTGGCGGCCGGGGGCGCCGAACTCGGCGACCCAGGCCTGCGACTTGGCGGGCGTGCGGTTGTAGACCGTGACCGTGTGGCCGGCCTTGGCCAGGTGCCCGGCCATGGGCCCGCCCATGACGCCGAGGCCGAGAAAGGCCACCGTCTGGGCGGGAACGGATTCGTAGGTGCGGGGGTTGATGCTGCTCATGGCCGACAGCTTAAAGCCAAAGAAAGAAACAAGGCCGGCGCACCGCGGGGCGCCGGCGGGGCGGCCTCAGACGATCGCGAAGTGCTCGGTGCCGGCCGCCAGGTCGGTGCTGCGCGCGCGCTGGCTGTTGAGCTTGATCTGCAGGCGCAGGTCGTTGGCCGAGTCGGCGTTGCGGATCGCCTCTTCGAAGTTGATCGCGTTGCCCTCGAACAGGTCGAACAGCGCCTGGTCGAAGGTCTGCATGCCCAGGTTGCGGCTCTTCTTCATGATCTCCTTGATCTCGCCCACCTCGCCCTTGAAGATCAGGTCGGAGATCAGCGGCGTGTTCAGCAGGATCTCGACGGCGGCCACGCGGCCCTGGCCGTCTTCGGTGGGCACCAGCCGCTGCGACACCAGCGAACGCAGGTTCAGCGACAGGTCCATCAGCAGCTGCGCGCGGCGCTCTTCGGGGAAGAAGTTGATGATGCGGTCCAGCGCCTGGTTGGCGCTGTTGGCGTGCAGCGTGGCCATGCACAGGTGGCCGGTTTCGGCGAAGGCCACGGCATGTTCCATGGTCTCGCGGTCGCGGATTTCGCCCATCAGGATCACGTCGGGCGCCTGGCGCAGCGTGTTCTTCAGCGCCGCTTCCCAGCTGTCGGTGTCGATGCCCACTTCGCGCTGCGTCACCACGCAGTTCTTGTGCGGGTGCACGAACTCGACCGGGTCTTCCACCGTGACGATGTGGCCGTAGGAGTTCTCGTTGCGCCAGTCGATCATCGCGGCCAGTGTGGTCGACTTGCCCGAGCCCGTGGCGCCCACCAGGATGGTGAGGCCGCGCTTGGTCATCGCCACGTCCTTGAGCACCTGCGGCATGCCCAGGCCATCGATGGTCGGCAGCTTGGCGGGAATGGTCCGCAGCACCATGCCGACCTTGCCCTGCTGCACGAAGGCGTTGACGCGAAAGCGCCCGATGCCGGTCGGCGAGATCGCGAAGTTGCACTCTTTGGTGCGCTCGAACTCGGCCGTCTGGCGGTCGTTCATGATCGAGCGCGTGAGCGCCAGCGTGTGCTGCGCGCCCAGCGCCTGCTGCGACACCTTGGTGACCTTGCCGTCGACCTTGATGGCCGGCGGGAAGTCGGCGGTGATGAACAGGTCACTGCCGTTGCGGCTCACCATGAGCTTGAGCAGGTCGTTGATGAACTGGCTGGCTTGATCGCGTTCCATGATGTCTGTGCTCCGGGTGGCTGTTCGAATCAGCCGGGGAAGTTTTCTGGGATCTTGGCCTTGCCGCGCGCTTCGGCGGCAGAGATCGTATTGCGGCGCACCAGCTCTGTCAGGTTCTGGTCGAGCGTCTGCATGCCCGAGCCCTGGCCGGTCTGGATGGTGGAGTACATCTGCGCGACCTTGGCCTCGCGGATCAGGTTGCGGATGGCCGGCGTGCCCAGCATGATCTCGTGCGCCGCCACGCGGCCCTGGCCGTCCTTGGTCTTGCACAGCGTCTGCGAGATCACGGCCTGCAAAGATTCGGACAGCATCGCGCGGATCATTTCTTTTTCTTCGCCCGGGAACACGTCGATGATCCGGTCGATGGTCTTGGCGGCCGACGAGGTGTGCAGCGTGCCAAACACCAGGTGGCCGGTT
Organism: Variovorax sp. FW305-3-2-15-B-LB1; assembly: GCF_058787635.1. Lineage (NCBI taxonomy): Bacteria > Pseudomonadati > Pseudomonadota > Betaproteobacteria > Burkholderiales > Comamonadaceae > Variovorax > Variovorax sp. FW305-3-2-15-B-LB1. Next base: position 18,762 of record NZ_JBYSZY010000077.1, read on the forward strand.
TCGGCCGCGGTCATCGCGAGGCGAATGGTTTCGAGGTCGCGCAATTCGCCCACCAGGATGGCGTCGGGGTCTTCGCGCAGGGCGGAGCGCAGTGCGTTGGCGAACGACAGCGTCATCGGCCCCACTTCGCGCTGATTGATCAGGCACTTCTTGGATTCGTGCACGAACTCGATCGGGTCTTCCACCGTGAGGATGTGGCCGTACTCGTTCTCGTTGAGGTAGTTCACCATCGCCGCCAGCGTGGTCGACTTGCCCGAGCCCGTGGGGCCCGTCACCAGAACCAGCCCGCGCGGCTTGAGCGCGAGTTCGCCGAAAATCTTCGGCGCGTTGAGCTGCTCGAGTGTGAGGATCTTCGAGGGAATGGTCCGGAACACCGCGGCCGCACCGCGCGCCTGGTTGAAGGCGTTCACACGGAAGCGCGCGAGGCCGTCGATCTCGAACGAGAAGTCGACCTCCAGGAACTCTTCGTAGTGCTTGCGGTGCGTGTCGCTCATGATGTCGTACACCATGGCATGCACGGCCTTGTGGTCCAGCGCATCGACGTTGATGCGGCGCACGTCGCCGTTCACGCGGATCATCGGCGGCAGGCCGGCCGACAGATGCAGGTCGGAGGCTTTGTTCTTGACGCTGAACGCCAGCAGTTGGGTGATGTCCACGGGGCTCCTCAGGCAGGCTTTAGTGACGTTTTGATACGAATTCGGAAGATTATGACGATGATTGGCGACGATCTCCAGCAAGTAAGGGCCCGGATCGACCAGGCCTGTGCGCAGGCCGGGCGCGACCCGGCGGCGGTGCGCCTGCTGGCGGTGTCCAAGACCTTCGGGCCGCAGGCCGTGCGCGAGGCGCACGCGGCCGGCCAGGCGGCCTTCGGCGAGAACTACGTGCAGGAGGGCCTGGACAAGATCGCCGCGCTGACCGACCTGCGCGCGGGGCTCGAATGGCACTGCATCGGCCCTCTGCAGAGCAACAAGACGCGGCCCGTGGCCGAGCAGTTCGACTGGGTCCACAGCATCGACCGCCTGAAGATCGCCGAGCGCCTGTCGGCCCAGCGCCCGGCCCACCTGCCGCCGCTGCAGGTGTGCCTGCAGGTCAACGTGGACGGAGGCGCGAACAAGTCCGGCGTGCCGCCGGAAGAAGCCTTGGCGCTCGCGCGCGCTGTGGCGGTCTTGCCACAGCTGACGCTGCGCGGGCTCATGGCGATCCCCGAACCCGCGCCCGATTTCGCGGCGCAGCGCGAACTGTGCCTGCGCGCCCATGCGGTGTTCGAGGCGATCCGTGCGGCGGGCATCGCGCTGGACACGCTGTCGCTGGGCATGAGCGGCGACCTCGAGGCGGCGGTCAGCGCCGGCAGCACGATGGTGCGGGTCGGCACGGCGATCTTCGGCGGGCGGGTGAAGGCGCCCGCATAGGCAGGTCAGGGGGCGGCGGCTGTCTTCTGGACGCGCTTCAGATCCTGGGCCACCGAATCGGCGATGTCCGAGGCGCTCTTCTCAAGGCGGCTGGCGCTGGCCTTGGTGTCCGCCATCAGTGCGGCGAAGTCGGGAAAGGTCGTCTTCGCTTCCGTGTTGCGCCACCCTTCGGCGAGAGGCTTCCAGCCGGCCGAGTGGTAGCCGCGGTAGATCGGCTTCGTCTTGTCCTTGCCCAGCAGGACCACGACCGAGGTGATCGTCGGCAGGTAGACGCCCACCCGAGGCGGCGAGACGAAGCCGACCATCGTGGGGGACACCACGAGGATCGCGTCCGCGGGGCTTTCGAGCTTGTCGAACGCGAGCGTGTAGCCGCCATTGGCTTCCACCCACGGCGCGTCCTGTTCGGTGACGGCATAGCCCTGTGCCTCGAGGCGCGTGGCGAGCTGCTTCACCAGCAGGGTGTTGATCGCCGTGCCCTGTGCCTTGTAGGCCGCCGACAGCGTGTCCTGCTTGCTGGACTGGTCAGCCGCCGCAACCAGGCCGCCGATCAGGCCGAAGGCCATGCCGGGATGGCCCATGTTGAACACCGTGTAGGTCTTGGGCTCCGGCACCTTGACCACGGCAATCGACTTGATTTCCACCAACCGTTCGAGCGGCGCGTCGATCTTCGGTACCGGGCCCACGCAGGCGCCCAGCAACAAGGTTGCAACCAGGACGACCGCCGATCCAATGCGTTTGAACATTCCCTCGCTCCGTTGTGTTGATATGGCGGAGCATTCTGGGTAAGCAACAAAAATGTTTCAATAGGTACTGACGTTGCAGCCCTCGGGCTGCAACAGTCAGACCCCCAGCGGCAAGCGCGCGCTGCTCTTGACCTCTTCCATCACCGCATACGTGCGCGTCTCGCGCACCCCGGGCAGCTGCCACAGCACCGTGCCCGCGAACTCGCGGTAGGCGGCCATGTCGGCCATGCGGGTCTTGAGGAGGTAGTCGAAGCCGCCGGCGACCATGTGGCATTCCATGATCTCGTCGCGCACCTGCACGGCGGCCTTGAACTGGTCGAAGACGTTGGCGGTGGTGCGGTCGAGCAGCACCTCGACGAACACGGTGAAGCCGCGACCCAGCTTGTAGGGGTCGAGGCGGGCCTCGTAGCCCAGGATGAAGCCGTCGCGCGTGAGGCGCTGCACGCGCGCCAGCACGGCGGTGGGGGACAGCGCGACCGCCTCCGCCAGCTTGAGGTTGGTGATGCGGCCGTCTTCCTGAAGGATCTTCAGCAGGCGCAGATCGATGCGGTCCAGATCAAGCATTCGAGGATTATCCGGCGCACACATCGATCGACTGCAAGAAATGCGGCCTATTTGCCACGGCCATAGGAGATAGAACCAAGGAAATGCCGTTGGACTACCCTTTCGCAGTCGTTTGAACTACCGAAAGCCGTGGGTTAGCGCATTCAACGCACCGTGGTCGAGCCCGGTGCGGCAGCCTGGCGGCCCGAGAGCTGGTCGACCAGCGCGCCGTAGGCCGGGCCTTCGCGCAGCTTGGTGTAGGCAGCCTGGGCTTCGCGGTAGCCGGGGCGCGACGTGTCGGCGCCGGCTTCGCCCGACTGCTGCGCGGCCAGGCCCGAGCGGATCCACAGCTGCGTGTCGGCGGCCACGGCGGCGCGGCTGTTGGCCGAGACCACGACCGGCTCCTGGCCCATGTTCTCGTTGTAGCCCTGGGTGGGCGCGGTCTTCAGCCACTGCTGGGCATCGGCCGTCACGGCGGCGCGCGTCGTCGACGACGCGAAGGGCGCGGGACGCGGGTCGCCTTCGGCGTAGTTGCCGGCAAAGCTCGGCGCGGCCACGAGGCCCAGCAGGGCGGCGACGGCCGCGGTGTTCAGAAGGCGGGTGGTGGCAGACAGCTTCATGTTCGTTCACTCCTTGAGGTGGTTGCTTGGTTGGTGAGAACGACTGTACGAAGCGCATCCACGCGACCGATAACGTCTGGATGACGGTTTTGTCATGTGCGTATCCACCTGCATCGGGCCGCGCCGAGAGGGGCCGCAAGGGGCCTTCCAACTTCTCTTGCATAACCGCCATCGCGGCATGCATAAGCCATGGCGCGCGGCCCTCAGTCGGAATATCGTTGCGCCCATCCATTCCAACCAAGGGAATCTTCCATGAACGAGAAACTCTCCTTCGTCAATCCGACGGCCAACAGCCCCTGGGGCACCTACTTGTCGCAGGTCGATCGCGTCGTGCCGTACCTCGGCCCGCTGGCGCGCTGGGTCGAAACCCTCAAGCGCCCCAAGCGCGCGCTGATCGTCGACGTGCCGATCGAGATGGACAACGGCACCATCGCCCACTTCGAGGGCTACCGCGTGCAGCACAACATGAGCCGCGGCCCAGGCAAGGGCGGCGTGCGCTTCCACCCCGACGTCACGCTGGAAGAAGTGATGGCGCTGTCGGCCTGGATGACCATCAAGACCGCGGCCGTGAACCTGCCGTACGGCGGTGCCAAGGGCGGCATCCGCGTCGACCCGAAGAAGCTGTCACTGCAAGAACTCGAGAAGGTCACGCGCCGCTACACCAGCGAGATCGGCATCATCATCGGCCCGCACACCGACATCCCCGCGCCTGACGTGAACACCAACGCGCAGATCATGGCGTGGATGATGGACACCTACTCGATGAACGTCGGCGGCACCGCCACCGGCGTGGTCACGGGCAAGCCGCTGCACCTGGGCGGATCGCTGGGCCGCGTGAAGGCCACCGGCCGCGGCGTGTTCGTCACCGGCCGTGAAGCGGCCCGCCGCCTGGGCATGGACCTGCGCGGCGCGCGCATCGCGGTGCAGGGCTTCGGCAACGTGGGCTCGGTCGCGGCCGAACTCTTCGTCGAAGCCGGCGCCAAGATCGTCGCGGTGCAGGACCACACCGGCACCATCGTGAACACCAACGGCCTGGACCTGGCCCAGCTGGTGCCCATCTCGCGCACCGACGGCGTGGTCGGCTTCAAGGCCGGCGGCGACATCGTGCCGAACGAAGACTTCTGGGACGTGACCTGCGACATCCTGATCCCGGCCGCCCTCGAAGGTCAGCTCACGGCCGAACGCGCCAAGAAGACCACCGCCAAGCTGGTGCTCGAAGGCGCCAACGGCCCGACGGTGCCCGAGGCGGACGACATCCTGGCCGAGCGCGGCGTGCTGGTCGTGCCCGACGTGATCTGCAACGCCGGCGGCGTGACGGTTTCGTACTTCGAATGGGTGCAGGACTTCTCGTCCTTCTTCTGGGACGAGGACGAGATCAACGTGCGCCTCGATCGCATCATGATGAACGCGCTCAACCAGATCTGGGACACGGCCGACAAGCACAAGATCCCGCTGCGCACCGCCACCTACGCGGTCGCCTGCGAGCGCATCCTGATGGCACGCCAGGAACGCGGTCTGTACCCCTGAAGTCGGCGCTGGGGCTTTCAGGGCCTTTCGGGAACCCCCGGCCCGCCGGGGGCTCGAAGCGAAGCCGCCGGTTGGTTAGCATCCGGTGTCCTTCCCGCCCTGCCATGCCCCCCACCTCTTCTGCTGCCTTCTTCTCTTCGCCGGCCCGCGTGCCGGCGTTTCTGTTCCCGAGCCTGCTGTCGGCCCTGTTGCTGGCCGGCTGCGGCAGCTTCGGCACTGGGCAGGCCTACGAGCCCGAAGACTTCGACTCCACCACCACCCACACGCGCAACTACGCCGCCAGCGAGGCGCAGACCTGCGAGGCGGCGCGCCGTGCGCTGCTGAGCCAGGGCTACATGGTCACGGCCGCCAACGCCGACCTCGTGACCGCGCGCAAGAGCTTCCAGCCCGCGGCCGAAACGCACGTCGAGGTCGAGTTCCGCGTGGTCTGCGCGCGCGAAGGGGGCGTCGGCCGCAGCACAGTGGCCTTCGCGACCGCGCTGCAAGACCGCTACGGCCTGAAGAAGGGCAGCAACTCGGCCAGCCTGGGCGTGGGCGCCATCGGCTCGCTCTCGCTGCCCTTCGGCGGCAGCAACGAAGCGATGGTCAAGGTGGCGAGCCAGACGCTCACCGACGAGCGTTTCTACGACCGCTTCTTCACTCTGGTCGAGCGCTTCCTGCAGGGCGGCGGCCCCGACATGCCGGCCGATGCTGAGGACGCACCGAAGCCCGCCACGCGCCCCGCCGCCACCACCTTCCCGGTGGCGCCGTCGCCCAACCGCGGCTGACCAGGCTTCGCGCTCAGCGCACCAGCGTCGACTTGCCGAACAGGCTCTCGATCAGCTCCACCGCCACCTCGGCCGTCTGGTTGCGCACGTCGAGCGCGGGGTTGAGTTCCACCACGTCGACCGAGCCGAGCCGGCCCGTGTCGGCGATCATTTCCATGCACAGCTGCATCTCGCGGTAGGTCGGCCCGCCGCGCACGCCCGTGCCCACGCCGGGTGCGTCGGCCGGGTCGAGGCAATCGAGGTCGAAGCTCACGTGCAGGTGGGTGTCTTCGTCCACGTCCTGCAGCGCCTCGGTCATGGTGGTGCGCATGCCGTTCTCGTCGATGTGGCGCATGTCGAACACGTGCAGTCCCAGCGTGCGGATCGCTTCCTTCTCGTCGGCGTCGACGCTGCGGATGCCGATGAAGCGGATGGCGTCGTGCGCCAGCGCCGCGGGCTCGCCGCTCCAGCCCGTGAGGTCCGCCGGCCCGTGGCCCAGCAGGCACGACACCGGCATGCCGTGCAGGTTGCCGCTGGGGCTCGTGGTCTCGGTGTTGACATCGGAGTGCGCATCCAGCCACAGCACGCGCAGCTTCTTGCCGCGTTTTCGCGCATGCCAGGCCACGGCGCTGATGGAGCCGATCGCCAGGCAGTGGTCGCCGCCCAGCATCACCGGCACGTGGCCGGCGCCCAGCGCGGTGTCGACGGCGGCGTAGACCGAGCGGTTCCATGCGATCACCTCGGTGAGGTGGCGCAGCCCGTTGGCCGGCGGCGCCCATGGCGTGGCCGGGCCCGCGAGGTTGCCGCGGTCGAGCACCGTGAAGCCCTGGCCCGCCAGCGCCTCGGCCAGGCCGGCCACGCGCAGCGCGTCCGGGCCCATGCCCGCGCCGCGCACGCTGGCGCCGATGTCGGTCGGCGCGCCGATCAGTTCGAGGGTGGTTGTCCCGGTGCTGCTGTTCATGTCGGTCTCCCGATGTGGTGCCAGAGGTAGGCGTAGCCGAGCGCATCCATGAAGGCGGACGCCTTGTTGTCCGCGGCGGCGCTGTGGCCGCCTTCCATGTTCTCGTAGAAGCTGCTGTCGTGCCCCTGCGCGAGCAGCTTCGCGTGCATCTTGCGCGCATGCACGGGCCCCACGCGGTCGTCGCGCGTGGAGGTGGTGAAAAGGGCGGGCGGGTAG
>NZ_JBYSZY010000078.1:0-24478 GCF_058787635.1 Variovorax sp. FW305-3-2-15-B-LB1
CTTCCCGCAGCGAAATCAAGGAGGAGGGCGAAGCCCGGGGGACATTCGCGGAGGGAAGTACCCGGTGGCCTGTGCACACGCCCTGAACATCGTCGATAGAACCGAGCCGCCACGCCGGAGACAATCCGCGCCGGAGGAAAACAGTTCAATGACCCATTCGACGAAGAAACGAACGCCGTCGCGTGCCACACGGCAGGCCCTCGGCCTGGCACTGGCCATCGCCGGCTTCTCGGCGCAGGCCCAGACCGAAGCGGCCGCACCGCCCATGGCCGCAGCCTCGGCACCCGCCGAAGCCACCCCAGTCGCAGCAGCGCCCCAAACCCGCGTGCGCTACCTGCGCATGCCCCAGCAGAGCGGCGCCGACCACCTGCGCGTGGTGCGCCGCGAAGACACGGTGGGCCGCGTGGCCGGCCAGGTCGCGTTGAACGTCGCGTTCGCCGTGCTCGGCACCGGCGCGGCCGTGCAGGGTTTCTCGAAGGACGGCCTTGGTGGCACCACGCTCGAAGCGTTGCGCGACGACCCGGTGAGCGTCAACCCGGCGATGAGCGACCTGCAGGAGGCCCTGAGCAAGATCGCCACCGACATCTACCGCCGCCGCACCGAGACCGCGCTCGCCACCGCGCTGACCGACGGCTCCACGCCCGAAGAGATCGAGGCCGCGCGCCAGACACCGAAGGAGGCCGACTCGCCGCTGGTCCCGGGGTCGTGGCACCTCGTCTACGAAAACCTGATGGGCTCGGACGAACTGTTCCGGCTCAAGTACGGCGCCTCGTTGGGGCGCGCGGGCTTCATGCGCCCGCCGATCGGCTGCAGCTACGAATCGGAGCCGCTGGCCTGGACCCAGTGGCAGGCCGACGGCTGGCAGCGGCTGCGCGAGGAGCGCGCGAAGATCGTGGCCCGTTGCGTCGAGGCCATCGGCGCCGCGCCCGAAAACCGCTGGTAATCAGCGGCAGTTCGCTCAGTACAACCCGAGCTGCCGCGTGCGCAGCCGCGCCAGCCCCAGCAGCGCATCGGTGAACGGCGTGGCCACACCCGTCAGCTCGCCCAGCTCGCGCACCACGGTGACGAGCGCGTCGAGCTCGACCGAACGGCCCGCTTCCACGTCCTGCAGCATCGAGGTCTTGAACGCGCCGAGCTTCATCGTCACCGCGTGCCGGTCTTCGGGGCTCTGCGTGATCTCGATGCCGATGCGCCGGCCGATCTCCTTGGCCTCGAGCATCACGGCCGAGATGAACCCGCGCACGTAGTCGTCGCCCATGATCAGGTCGGTGGTGGCGCCGGTGAGCGCGCTGATCGGGTTCACCGTCATGTTGCCCCACAGCTTGAACCACACGTCCTTCTGGATCTGCGGCGACAGCGTGGTGTCGATGCCCGTGCTTTTCAGCAGTTCGACCAGCTTCTGCACGCGCGGCGTGGCCTGGCCCGAAGGTTCGCCCACGATCAGCCCGTTGCCGAAGTGGTGCCGCACCACGCCCGGCCCGTCGAGCGAGCAGCTGGCGTGCACCACGCAGCCGATCACGTTGCGCGACGGAATGGCCTTGGCAATGGCGCCTTCGGGGTCGACGGCTGCGAGCCGGTGCCCCGTGATCTCGCCGCCGAAGCCGCCTTCGAGGAACCACCACGGCACGCCGTTCATGGCCACCAGCACGATCGTGTCGGGCCCGATCAGTGGCCCGATGCGTTCGGCCACGCCGGCCAGCGCGGGCGCCTTCACGGCGATCACCACCAGGTCTTGCACACCGAGCGCCTCGGGGTCGGCCACCGCGTTCACCGGCACGCGCGTGCGCACGTCGCCGCGCATCAGCGAGAGGCCGTCCTTCTGCAGCGCGTCGAGCGTGGCGCCGCGCGCCACCACGTTGAGACGCTGGCCCGCCTGTGCGAGGCCGACGCCGATCCATCCGCCGATCGCGCCGGCGCCGTAGATGCAAATCTTCATGGGAACAGGCGCCTCAGTTGCGGTAGCTCGGGTCGATGCGGTCCACCTGCCGCACCAATGCATTGAACACGTCCTGCCCGGCGCCGTGCGCGGGGCTGAACTGCAGCGCGTCGCGCGTGCAGCGCTGCGCGATCTCTTCGCTCACCGGAATGGCGGCGCCCATCGAGAAGGTCGCCATCTGGATCTCGCAGGCGCGCTGCAGCGTCCACAGGATCGCGAAGGTCTGCGGCAGCGTCTGGCCCCAGGCCAGCAGGCCGTGGTTGCGCAGGATCACCGCGTTGCGGTCGCCGATGCTTTTCAGCAGGCGCGGGCCTTCGTCGGCATGGATCGTGATGCCCTCGAAGTCGTGGTACGCCACCATGCCGTGCAGCTGGGCGGTATAGAAATTGGTCTGCTGCAGGCCGCCCTGCAGGCAGGCCACGGCCACGCCGGCCGTGGTGTGCGTGTGCATCACGCAGTGCGCGCCGGGCAGGCCGTCGTGGATGGCCGCATGCACCACGAAGCCGGCCGGGTTCACCGGGTAGGTCGAACCATCGAGCACCTTGCCCTGCAGGTCGATCTTCACCAGGTTGCTGGCCGTCACCTCGCTGTAGTGCAGGCCGAAGGGGTTGATGAGGAACTGCTTCTCGCCACCGGTCACGCTGTCGGGCAGCCGCACCGTGATGTGGTTGTAGATCATCTCGGTCCAGCCCAGCATCGCGAACACGCGGTAGCAGGCCGCGAGCTCCTCGCGCGCGGCGCGCTCGTCGGGATGGATCGAGGGATGGACCAGCGCCGACGGCGCGGTGGCGAGTGTGTTCATGGCAGTTCCTTCATGTGATCAACCTTCAGCCGTGAAGCCGACCTCTTTCACGATCGGCGCCCACTTGGCGGTGTCCTTTTTCAGCAGATCGGCCAGCTCGGCCGGCGTGGAAGACATGGCTTCCAGGCCGAAGGTGCCGAGGCCGTCGATCACGTCCTTCTGTGCGAGCGCGTTCTTCATCGCCGTGTTGAGCTTCGTCACCAGCTCGGGCGAGGCCTTGGCCGGCAGGAAGAAGGCGAACCATTCGCTGTGCGCCATGTTCTTGATGCCCTGCTCGCCGAAGGTCGGCACATCGGGCGCGAAGCGGCTGCGCTTGGCACCCGACACGCCCAGGATGCGCACCTTGCCCGATTGCAGGTGCTGCGTGATGTCGCCGATGGGGCCCGACACCGCCGAGATGTTGCCGCCCAGCAGGTCGAGCATGGCCGGCTGCGTGCCGCGGTAGGCCGCGTGCTTGAGCTCGACACCCGCCTGCTTGCCCAGCAGCGCGCCGATGAAGTGCGGCGTGGAGCCCGCGGCCGGCGAGCCGTAGTTGGCGCCGGCCGGGTTGGCCTTGGCCCAGGTGAGGAACTCGGGCACCGTCTTGATCGTGGCCGGCACGGCCGGGCCGACCGCGAAGCCGAAGTCGAAGATGCAGGCCAGGCTCACGGGCGTGAGGTCGACCATCGGGTCGTAGGGCAGCTTCTTGTAGATGTGCGGGTAGATCGTGAGGATCGACGTGGGCGTCTGCAGGATGGTGGTGCCGTCGGCCGGGCGGCCCTTCACGTAGCTCACGGCGATCTGGCCGCCCGCGCCGGTGCGGTTCTCGACCACGGCGGTCTTGGCGTAGTCGGGGCTCAGCTTCAGCGCAATGCGCCGGCAGGTGGTGTCCGAGGTGCCGCCGGCCGCGAAGCCGGTGACGATGGTGGCGTTCTCGAGCGCGGCAGCCTGCGCAAAGGCCTGCTGGCCGAGGCTGGCGAGCAGCGCCGAAGCGCCGGTGGACTGCAGCATGTGGCGGCGGGTGAAGGTCATGTCTGTCTCTTTTCGGGATGGTGAGGAGGGAACAGGATCACGACTCGTCGCGCAGCCAGGTGACCGCGCCCGAGTGGGTCACGGCGCCCTGGTGGGCAGGACGCACGGTGAGCGCGTATTTTTCCAACAAACCACCGTGCGCCGCCCCCGCGTTTACCTCACGTCCGGCCAGCCGCGACGCGATTTCTTCGGCGCTCAGCTCGACCGAAATGCTGCGCGCCGCGGCGCGTGCATCGATGGCCACCATGTCGCCGTCGCGCAGCACCGCGATCGGCCCACCGTCGGCCGCCTCGGGCCCCGCGTAGCCGATGCACAGGCCGCGCGTGGCACCCGAAAAACGCCCGTCGGTCAGCAGCGCCACCTTGTCGCCCATGCCCTGGCCGTACAGCAGCGCGGTGATGCCCAGCATCTCGCGCATGCCGGGGCTGCCCTTGGGGCCTTCGTTGCGGATGACGATCACGTCGCCCGCTTCGTAGCGGCGGTTCTGCACGGCGGCCTGCGCTTCTTCTTCCGAATTGAAGACGCGCGCCGGGCCGCGGTGCACCAGCGTCTTCAGGCCCGCCGTCTTGAGCAGCGCGCCGTCGGGGCAGAGGTTGCCCTTGAGCACCGCCAGCCCGCCGTCGCGCGTGATCGGGTTGCCCGCTTCGCGCACCACGCGGCCGTCGGGCGCGGCGGCGTCGGCCACTTCCTCGGCCAGCGTGCGACCGGTGAAGGTGAGGGCGTCGCCGTGCAGGAAGCCTTGCTCCAGCAGCGTGCGCAGGATCACGCCCGCGCCGCCGATGTAGTACACGTCGCGCGCCAGGTACTGGCCACCGGGGCGCAGGTCGGCAATGAGCGGCGTGCGCGCGAAGATCTCGGCCACGTCGTCCAGGTGGAACTTGATGCCGGCCTCGTGCGCGATCGCCGGCAGGTGCAGCGCGGCGTTGGTCGATCCGCCCGTGGCCGAGACCACGGCGCAGGCGTTTTCGAGTGCCTTGCGCGTCACGATGTCGCGCGGCAGCGGGCCGTCGCCCATCACCGCCTTCATGAGCTGCTTCGCGGCGCGGCGCATCAGCGGCGCGCGCTCGCTGAACACCGCCGGCACCATGCTCGAGCCGATGGGCGCCAGGCCCAGCGCTTCCGACACCATGCCCATCGTGTTGGCCGTGAACTGCCCCGCGCAGGCGCCGGCCGTGGGCAGGCAGGCGCGGCTCATGGCGTCGAGTTCGTCGTGCGTGGCGGTGCCGGCCAGCACCTTGCCGATGGTCTCGTAGGTGTCGACCACGTTCAGGTCGCGCCCGTCCGGCCCCGGCATCTGTCCCGGCAGCGCCGAGCCGCCGTGCACGAACACGCTGGGCACGTTGCAGCGGACCATGCCCATCATCAGGCCCGGCAGGTTCTTGTCGCAGGCGCCGATGGCGAAGATGCCGTCCCACTGGTGGCCGCGCGTGGACGCTTCCACGCTGTCGGCGATGAGCTCGCGCGAGATCAGCGAGAAGCGCATGCCCGAGTGCGCCATCGTCAGGCCGTCGCTCACCGACACCACCGGGCATTCGTGGGGCGTGCCGCCGCCCGCGTAGATGCCGGTCTTGGCGTGCTGCGCCTGTTCGCGCAGGTTGAGGTTGCACGGGCTCATCTCGCCGCCCGTGTGGAACACGCCGACGTGCGGGCGCGCGATGTCCTCGTCGTCCTGGCCCAGCGCGTGCAGGAAGCTGCGCGTGGTCGCGCGGATCGTGCCCTCGCGGATGGTCGCGGAGCGGAAGCGTTTCGTGGGGTCGGTGGGCGTGGTCATGCGGCTGGCGAAGGCTGGCTCGTGGAAGGGCGGGGCGTCAGAACATGCCGTTCGGGTTCGCGGCGGTTTCGGGCACGGGCTGCACCACGTCCCAGTGTTCGACGATCTTGCCGTTCTCGAGCTTGAAGATGTCGACGATGGCGCTGCCGCGCGTGCCCGGCTCGCGCACCGCGTTCACGTGCAGGATCACGTAGTCGCCGTCGACGAAGCTGCGCTTGATCTCGCTGTGCGACTTCGGAAACTTCTCGCGCAGGAAGGCGATGAACTTGCGAAAGCCCTCGGGCCCGTCGGCCGCCGTGGGGTTGTGCTGCACGTAGCGGTTGCCCACGTACTGCAATGCTGCGTCGGCGTCCTTCTGGTTCAGGCCTTTTTCGTAGAAGGCGAGCACGGTCTGGCGGTTGGCTTCCTGCCGGGCCTGCGCGGTCGAGGCCGGGCCCGTCTGGGCGCAGGCGCCCAGAAGCAGGGCGGCGGCAGCGGCGAAAGCCGCGAGGGTGGTGCGTCGCATCGAAATGTCCTTGACGGTGGATCAGTAGCCGTTGGGCGCGGTGGCGCCTGGCGCGCCCTTGTACTTCGCGAGCAGCTGCTTGGCGGCGGCCGCGAGCAGGATGGTGTCGACACCCACCGCCACGAACAGCGCACCGGCCGCGAGCCACTTGCGTGCCTGTTCCTCGGTGGTCGACAGGATGCCGGCCGCCTTGCCGGCTTTGCGGATGCGCGCGATGGCGTCGGCGATCGCGGCCTGCACCTCGGGGTGGTTGGGCTGGCCCACGAAGCCCATCGAGGCCGACAGGTCGGCCGGGCCGATGAACACGCCGTCCACGCCCGGCGTGGCCGCGATGGCGTCGAGGTTCTTCATCGCCTCGACCGTCTCGGCCTGCACCAGCAGGCAGGTCTGCGCGTTGGCTTCGTGCAGGTAGTTGGGGTACGCCTGCCAGCGCGAGGCACGCGCCAATGCGCTGCCCATGCCGCGGATGCCTTCGGGCGGGTAGCGCATGCCCTGAACCAGCTTCGCGGCCTGCTCGGCGGTGTCGACCATCGGCACCAGCAGCGTCTGCGCGCCGATGTCCAGGTACTGCTTGATCAGCGTGGTGTCGCCGACCGGAATGCGCACGACGGGATGCGAGCGCTGCGCGTCGGGCTGCGCCGACCACGCGCTGGAGATGCCCTGCAGCTGCGCGAGCACCGAGCGCACGTCGTTGGGCGCGTGCTCGCCGTCGACCAGCAGCCAGTCGTAGCCGGTGCCGGCCAGCAGCTCGGCCACGTAGCCGTCGCCCAGGCCGACCCACAGGCCGATTTGCGCTTGGCCGGCCTGCAGGGCCTGCTTGAAGGTGTTGAGTGGGGTGTGCATGAAAAAACTCGTCAGACGAAACGGAAGGCGATGGAGCCGAGCGGGCCGTAGTCCGCGTGGAAGGTGTCGCCCGGCACGGCGTTGGTCGGGCGCGTGAACGAGCCGCCCAGCACGATCTCGCCGGCTTCGAGGCATTCGTCCCACGGCGCGAGCTTGTTCGCGAGCCAGGCCACGCCGGTGGCCGGGTGGTTGAGCACGGCCGCGGCCACGCCCGATTCCTCGATCACGCCGTTCTTGTAGAGCAGCGCGCTCACCCAGCGCAGGTCGACCGCGTCGGGCTTCACGGGCCGTCCGCCGAGCACGATGCCCGCATTGGCCGCGTTGTCGGCGATGGTGTCGAACACCTTGCGCATGGCCTTGGTGTGGCGGTCGAACTGCTCGATGCGCGCGTCGATGATCTCGATGGCGGGCACCACGTAGTCGGTGGCGGCCAGCACGTCGAAGATGGTCACGTTGGGCCCCTGCAGCTTCTTGCCGAGCACGAAGGCCAGCTCGACCTCGATGCGCGGCGCGATGAAGCGCGTGAACGGGATGTCGCCGCCCTGCTCGAAGAACATGTCGTCCAGCAGCGTGCCGTAGTCGGGCTCGGTGATCTGGCTGGCCTGCTGCATGGCGCGCGAGGTGAGGCCGATCTTGTGGCCCTTGACGATGCGGCCTTCGGCGATCTTGTGCTTCACCCATTCGCGCGAGATGGCGTAGCCGTCCTCGATGGTCATCTCGGGAAAGCGCTTGGAGAAATGCTCGACCTGCACGCGCGACTTCTCGCTCTCGTGCAGTTCGGCGGCCAGTTGGGCGATGGTGGCGGTGGAGAGCATGGGGGCTCGCTTCTTCTTTATGGCTTGTTGAACAGGGGATGCAGGTTGCTGTGCTTGCCGTCGTACACCTGCCCCGGCGCTTCGTCGATCTGCAGCGTGATGCCGATGTGGCGCTGCGTGAAGACGGGCTCGAAATGCGCGCGCACGGCGGCCAGCAGCTCGTCGCCGGCTTTCTTCTTCACCGCCTCGGAGCGGCCCGAGGCCATGCGCAGGTTGAGGTACACGAAGGCGTAGTCTGCCCGGCCGTCGGCCACCGCGTAGTGGGCGGCGGGGTAGGCCAGCACGCGCGTGCCGCCGGTGGGGAACACCGGCTTGCCGGCCTCGTCGCGCTGTTCGAGCATGGTGTCGGCCAGCGTGCGGCACAGCGCCGACACGTCGGTCTCGGCCTCGATGTTGGGCGTGTACAGGATCACCAGGTGCGGCATGGTTGTGCTCCGTTCAAACCACCGACATCGTCGCGGCCGTGCAGGTCACCGCGAAGATCGGGATGGCCTTCATGTGGAAGATCTCGCCCTTGCCGCGTGCGGCCGCGGCCACGCTCAGGAAGGTGCGGATCTCGAAGCCGCCCTGGCCCGCTTCGCGGTAGGTGGCCTCGTCGCCGTAGTCGGCTTGCGAGAGCAGCGCCTCGCGGTCGTTGGCGCACCAGCGGCGCATGAACTCGGCGTCCCACTCGGCATTGACCTTGCCCGAGTCGGGCGTGGCCGGCCAGTGCGAGATGCCGCCCGTGCCCACCAGCGCGATGCGTTCGGGCACCTTGTCGCAGGCGCGGCGCAAGGCCTCGCCGAAGGCCCACGCGCGGTGCAGCGGCGTGAGCGGCGGGCCCTGGCAGTTGATGTTCACGGGAATGACCTTGGTGTCGAAGTTCGGCGTGAGGAAGTTCAGCGGCACCATGATGCCGTGGTCGAACTTCCATTCTTCCGCGTAGGCCACGTCCACCGTCTGCATCACCTCGCGGATCAGGCGCTGCGACAGCGCGGCGTCGCCGGGGATGGTGTGCTTCTCGATGCCCAGCCACTTCGGGTCCTCGATCGGGCCCTCGTAGCTGTCGGCCATGCCGATCGCATAGGCCGGCATGTTGTTCATGAAGAAGTTCGCGAAGTGCTCGGCCGCGATGACGATCACTGCGTCGGGCTTCGTGGCGCGCATCGCCTCGCCCAAGCGATGGAACTGCGCGTGGAACTCGTCCTTGACCGCCGGGTCGGCCAGGTGCGCGCGGCCGGTGATGCCGGGGGCGTGGCTGCACACGCCTGCGAATACGAGACTCATACGCCTGCCACTTTCTCGTCGGTTCCGGTTGTCATTGCGTAGATGCCGGCGCGCACGGGGCCGTACTTGCGCACGCCTTCGCGCATGGCTTCCAAGTAGTCGGCCCACGCGACGCCGAGCAGGGGCGCGAAGTGCATCAGCAGCTGGCCGTTGCACCCGAGCACGTAGAGCTTGCCGATGTCGCCGCTGCCGATCGCTTCGCGCTCTTCGTCGTTCAGGTCGTAGCCGGCCAGCAGCGTGGCGCGCGTGTCGCCGCCTTCACCGAAGCGGCGCTGCACGTCGGCGTCGCGGTTCAGCGCGAACAAAAATTTCTGCATCGCATAGAGGCTCATGGTCAGCCCTCGATCTGGATGTTGGCCTTGCGGATCACGTCGCCGTACTTCGCGATCTCGCTGCGGATGAACTCGGCAAAGCGCTCGGGCGTGCCCGACAGCGACGCGATGCCGCCCTTGTGGAAGGCCTCGGTCACCGCCGGCGATGCCAGGGCGCGGTTCACCTCGGCGTTCACGCGTTGCACGATGGCGTCGGGCGTGCCGGCCGGGGCCAGCAGGCCGTTCCACGAATTGGACTCGATGGCCACGCCCTGTTCGGCCAGTGTGGGTATCGCGGGCGCGTACTGCGAGCGCTGCGCGGTCGCCATGCCCAGCGCCACCAGCTTGCCGGCCTGCACATGGCCGCGGAACTCGGGCCAGTTGCCGAACATCACGGTCACCTGCCCTCCGAGCAGGTCGGCCAGCGCCGGGCCCTGGCCCTTGTAGGGCACGTGCACGATGTCCAGGCCCATCTGCAGCTTGAGCATCTCGCCCGACAGGTGCGCCGAGGTGCCGTTGCCGAAGGAGGCGAAGCTCAGCGTGCCGGGCTTCGCCTTCGCCTGGTTGCGCAGGTCGGCCAGCGTCTTCAGGCCGCTGCCCGGGTGCGTGGCGAGCACGTGCTCCGACATGCCCATGAGCGCGACCGGGCGCAGGTCTTTGAGCGTGTCGTAGGGCAGCTTGCGCACCAGCGTGGGGTTGGCCGTGAAGCTGTTGGCCACGCACACGAAGCTGTGGCCGTCGGGCGCTGACTTGGCGACCGCATCGACGCCGATCACCGTGCCGGCGCCGGGCTTGTTCTCGACGATCACCGGCTGGCCCAGCGCCTTGCCGAGTTCGAGGCCGACGAGGCGCGCGACGAAGTCGGTGGTGCCGCCGGGCGTGAAGGGCACGACGATGCGCACCGGCTTGGCGGGCCACGCTGTCTGCGCGCGTGCCAGTGCGGGCAGGGCCGCGAGTGCGGCCGCGCCTTGCAGCAGCAGGCGGCGCTGCAGCGTCATGCCACGCCCCAGTGGGGGATGTGGTGCGAGCCCATCGACACCGCGATGTTCTTCGGCTCGCAGAACACTTCATAGCTCCAGGTGCCGCCTTCGCGGCCCGTGCCCGAGGCCTTGGTGCCGCCGAAGGGCTGGCGCAGGTCACGCACGTTCTGGCTGTTGACGAAGCACATGCCGGCTTCGACGGCGGCGGCCACGCGGTGCGCCTTGCCGATGTTCTCTGTCCACACGTAGCTGCTCAGGCCGTAGGCGATGTCGTTGGCCAGCTCGATGGCGTGCGCCTCGTCCTTGAACGGGATCAGGCAGGCGACCGGACCGAAGATCTCGTCCTGTGCGATCTTCATGCGGTTGTCGACGTCGGCGAACACGGTGGGCATCACGTAGTTGCCCTTCTTCACGCGGTCGGGCAGGTTGCTTGGCGCCTCGAGGCCGCCGCACAGCAGCGTCGCGCCTTCCTTCGGACCCAGCTCGATGTAGCTGCGCACCTTGGCCAGGTGGGCCTGCGAAATCATCGGGCCGACGATGGTCTTCTCGTCGAGCGGGTCGCCCACGGTGATGCGCTTCGCACGCTCGGCGAACTTGGCGGCGAAGTCGGCGTAGATCGACTGCTGCACCAGGATGCGCGAGCCGGCCGTGCAGCGCTCGCCGTTGTTGCTGAAGATCATGAACACGGCCGCGTCGAGCGCGCGGTCGAGGTCGGCGTCCTCGAAGATCACGAAGGGGCTCTTGCCGCCCAGTTCCATGCTGAACTTCTTCAGGCCCGCGCTCTTCACGATGCGGTTGCCAGTGGCGGTGGAGCCGGTGAACGAAATCGCGCGCACGTCGGGGTGCGCCACCAGCGGCTCGCCGGCTTCCTTGCCGTAGCCGTGCACGAGGTTCAGCACGCCGGCCGGAATGCCGGCTTCGAGCGCCAGCTCGCCCAGGCGCGCGGCCGTGAGCGGCGAGAGCTCGCTCATCTTCAGCACGGCCGTGTTGCCGAAGGCCAGGCAGGGCGCGACCTTCCAGGTGGCGGTCATGAAGGGCACGTTCCACGGGCTGATGAGCGCGCACACGCCCACCGGATGGAACAGCGTGTAGTTCAGGTGCGTGGGCGTGGGGTAGGTGTGGCCGTCGACGCGCGTGCACATCTCGGCGAAGTAGTAGAAGTTGTCGGCCGCGCGCGGAATGAGCTGCTTGCCGGTCTGCGCGATCACCTGGCCGCAGTCGTTGGTCTCGGTCTGCGCGATCTCGGGCACGTGCTTGGCGATGAGGTCGCCGAGCTTGCGGATGAGCTTGGCGCGCTCGGGCGCGGGCAGGCCGGCCCACTTGGGGAAAGCGGCCTTGGCGGCGGCTACGGCGGCGTTCACTTCGGCCTCGCCGCCCGAGGCGACTTCGGCCAGCACTTCCTGCGTGGCGGGGTTGACGGTTTCGAAGTAGTCGGCGCCTTGGACTGGCTTGCCGTCGATGAGGTGATGGATCTGTTGCATGGGCGTGAAGGTGTTGCGGCCTTGCGGCGGTGTGTCGTCAGTCGAGCTTGATGTCGCGCGCCTTGATCAGCGCGTGCCACTTCTTGCGTTCGGTGTCCACGAAGCGGGCCATCTCGGCGGCGTCCGTGGGGCGGGCTTCCCAGCCGGCGTCGTAGAGCTTCTGCTTCACGCCGGTGTCGTTCATGCTCTTGAGCAGGTCGGCGCCGATGCGCGCCTGGATGTCCTTGGGCGTGGCGGCCGGTGCCACCAGCCCTTGCCAGGTGTAGGCCTCGACGGCGTAGCCGAGCTCCTTGGCCGTCGGCAGCTGGGGCAGTTGCGGCACGCGCTCGGCCGACATGGCCAGCAGGGGAATGACCTTGCCGGCCTTCACGGCGCTGATGCCGCTGGGCAGGTCGAGCATCATCAGCGGCACCTGGTTGCCCATGAGGTCCTGCAGCGCGGGCGCGCCGCCCTTGTAGGGGATGTGCAGCAGAGAGACGCCGGCTTCGCGCTGGAACAGCTCGTAGGCCAGGTGGTGCGGGCTGCCAGTGCCCGGCGTGGCGATGCTGTACTTGCCTGGCGAGGCCTTGAGCGCCGCGATGAGCGCCTTGGCGTCGCTGAAGCCCGCGCCCGGCGCGGCCGTGATGATGAGCGGCGAGCGGCCCATCATGCCGAGCAGCGCGAAGTCTTTCTCGGCGTCGTAGGGCAGCTTCTTGTAGAGCGCGGGGTTGTAGACCAGCACGCCGTTGTCGGCCGAGAACACGGTGTAGCCGTCGCCCGGCGAACGCGCCACGTTTTCCGACGCGATGATCGCGCCCGCGCCGGGGCGGTTGTCGACCGTGACGGGCTGTGCGAGCTGCTGCGAGAGCTGCGCGCCCGCCGTGCGCGCGAGGTAGTCGGTGCCGCCGCCGGCCGGGTAGCCCACGACCCAGCGCACGGGCTTGGTCGGGTAGGCCGAGGCGGTCTGTGCGGTCGCGGCGGGTGCGAGCAGCAGCGTGGCGGCGCTGGCCGCCACGAAGGCGGCAGCAAGGCGGAAGGTCCGGGTTCTGGCGGTCGTCATGGCGGTGTGTCTCCGTTTTTTTGAAAGGGGTGGCGCAGTTGGTCCGTCAGCGTGCGGCGATGGTGTTGACCAGCGCGCCGATGCCGTCGATCTCGGTCACGACCACGTCGCCCGGCTGGCAATCGACCACGCCGTCGGGCGTGCCGGTGAGGATCAGGTCGCCCGGCGACAGCGTCATGAAGCGGCTGAAGTATTCGATGAGGAAGGGCGCGTCGAAGATCATGTCGCGCGTGTTGCCCTGCTGTGTGACGGTGCCGTTCACCGTGGTGCGCAGCGCGAGCGCCATCGGGTCGGCCACGTCGGCCGCATCGACGAACCACGGCCCCAGCGGCGTGCAGGTGTCGCGGTTCTTCACGCGCAGGTTGGGGCGGTACCAGTTCTCGAGGTAGTCGCGGATCGCGTAGTCGTTGGCCACCGTGTAGCCGCCGATGAAGTCGTACGCGTCGTCGCGCTTCACGTGCTTCGCGGTCTTGCCGACCACAATGGCGAGTTCGCACTCGTAGTGCATGAACTTCACGTCGGCCGGGCGGTGCGTGAGCTGGCGGTGGCCGATGAGCGTGCTCTGGCCCTTGACGAACACCAGCGGTTCCTCGGGCGCCTTGAACTCCAGCTCTTTCGCATGGTCGGCGTAGTTCAGGCCCAGCGCGAGGATGGTGCGCGGGCGCGCCGTGGGCGCGAGCGGCGGCAGCCACACGAGCTGCTCCTGCGGCACGACGCGGCCATCTTGGAGCCGCACGGCGGCGTTGGCCTGGCCGTTGAATTCGTGCGCGGTGCCGGTGTGCTCGCGGCCTTCGAAGATGACGCGTGCGTGCTTCATGCCGTTGCTTCCTTCACCAGCGTGTTGCTCAGGGTCTCGAACCCCGGCGCGGAAATGTCGATGCGGTCGCCCGCGCGGGCCAGCGGACGGCCCAGGTCGCAGCCGAGCATCAGCACGTCGCCGTGCGCCAGCGTCATGAACTCGCCCACATCGGCGAGCAGCTGCGGCGCGGGGCGCACGAGCTGCGAGAAATCGATCGACTGCTTCAGCTCGCCGTTGATGCGCACCTCGACGCGGAACTGCGCCGGGTCGGCCACCTCCTGCGCGTCGCGCAGCGCCGGGCCGATGCCCAGGAAGCCGTCGACGCACTTGAACTTCACCGGTGGGCGGAAGAAGCTCGCATGCGGGATCGACAGGTCGTTCAGCAGCACGAAGCCTTCGATGTCGCCCTCGGCGCCGATCACCATGCCGATGCTGGCGCCGACTTCCACGTCGGTCACCGCGGCGGGCACGGTGACGGTGCTGCCGTGCGGGCTCCAGGTGTTGGCCGTCTTCACGTAGAGCACGGGCGCCTTCGGCGGTGCCTTGTAGGGCTCCTCGGTCATCTGCGGCGCGAGTGCCGCGGCCTCGGCGCGGAAGTTCAGCAGCGTGCCGTACACGGTGCCGGTGGGGAGAAAGGAGGAGGTGGTCATGGTTCGGGTTGCTCCAGCGCGATCAGTTCGTCCAGCAGGCCGTAGAGCTGCGTCAGCTTGGCCTTGCCCAGCGACTGCTCCATCCAGTCGTAGTGCGCCTCGATGCTGGTGCCCAGGCGCTTCACGAGCTTCATGCCGTGCGGCGTGGCCTCGACCACGGTGCGGCGCTGGTCGGCCGGGTCGCGGGCGCGGGTGATGAGGTTGTCGCGCTCCATGCGCGCCAGCACGCCGGTGAGGCTGGGACCGAGGATGAAAGCCTCGCGCGCGACGCGGCCGGTGTCGACCGCGCCGTGCTCGCCGAGCACGCGCAGCACGCGCCATTGCTGGTCGGACAGCGCGTGCTCGCGCAGGCTGGGCCGCGTGTGGGCCATCACGGCTTCGCGGGCCTGCAGCAGCAGGCGCGGCAAATTGCGGTGCGTGAAGGTGGTGCTCAAAAGCTGTGCCTCTCAGAATTATTTAACATGTTAAATGAATGCCGAGAAAACACGCCTGCGGGATAACCCTTGCGGGTCGTCGGCGCTGAGGGCCTGTTCACCCTATTTCCGGGGTCGCGTTGGCGGGCCAAGGGGCTGGATGCAAGGCGCCCGTGCGCAGCAAGGCTGAAGCCTTGCAAGCGCGGGCAACGCAGCAGACGGCCCCTTGGCCCGCCAACCCTTCGGGAAGGTCTGCCAGCGCGGGCCACTCGGCGTTGCGCTCCTTGCGCGTGCGCATGCACGCGCGGCGTCACGCGCCTTGATTGGCCCGCGCTGGCAGACCTTCGCGACCCCGGAAATAGGGTGAACAGGCCCTAATCGATCGTCGTGCCGGAAGCGCGGATCACCCGCCCCCAGCGTTCGGTTTCGCTGCGGATGTAGGCGGCCAATTGCTCCGGCGCGCCCGCGCCGTGCGCCCCCGGTGCGGCCGGTTCGAAGCCCTCGTTCTCGAGCTTCTGGCGCAGTGCGGGCTGCGCGACGAGGCGGGCGATCTCCTGGCTGCAGCGGTCGATGAAGGCCTTGGGCGTGCCCGCGGGCGCGACCACGCTCTGCCACGCCACCGCCTCGAAATCGGCGGTGCCTGCCACGCCCGACTCGGCCACGGTCGGCACAGCGGGGAAGGTCGGCTGGCGCTTGCGCGAGGTCACGGCCAGCGCGCGCAGCTTGCCGCTGCGCACGTGCTGCAGGGCCGGCGCGATGTCCGTGAACATGAGCTGCAGCTGGCCGCCGAGCAGGTCGGTCAGCGCGAGCGCGCTGCCCTTGTAGGGCACGTGCACCATGTTCGCGGCGGTCGCAACCTTGAACATCTCCGCGCCCAGGTGCTGCGGGCTGCCGTTGCCGGCGGAGCCGTAGCTCAGCGCGTCGGGCCGCGACTTGGCGAGCGCCACCAGCTCGGCCAGCGAGGTCGCCGGCACCGACGGGTGCACCACCACCATCAGCGGCACCGCGCCGATGAGGCCGACCGGTGCGAAGTCTTTCGCGGGGTCGTACGAGAGCTTCTTGTAGAGCCAGGGGTTGATGGCGAGCGTGGTGCTGGTCGCGACCAGCAGCGTCGAGCCGTCGGGCGCGGCGCGCGCCACCTGCGAGGCGCCGATGGCGGTGCCGGCGCCCGGCCGGTTGTCGACGATCACGGTGCGGCCCAGGGCGGTGCCCAGCTGCTGCGCGATCAGCCGCCCGAGCATGTCGGTCGTGCCGCCGGGCGCGTAGGGCACGACGATGGTGATGGGTTTCTCGCCTTGTGCGCGCACGAGGGCGGGACCTGCGGCGCAGGCGGCGGCGGACAGTGCGCCCAGATGGCGCAGGGCATGGCGACGGTTCATTGGCTTGTCTCTCTTTCTTTTTCGGGTGTCGGTGCGGCCACTGCAGTGGCGCCGCGCAGCAGGTCGACCAGCGCGAGCGCGTCGGCCGGCACGGCATGCCCGCGCCAGGCCACGTGCTGGTCGGGGCGCGAGATGACGAGCGGCCGGTCGTACACCGCGGTGGCGTCCGAGGCGCGGATGTCGAGCGTGCGCAGCGGCAGGCCGCGCACCGCGGCGGCGGCTTCGAGCGGCGCGACATCGATCGCGGGATCGAAGCGCAGCAGCGTGTAGCCCTCGCCGGGCATCGCCATCGCGTCGTACAGCGAGCGCCCGTCGTCCAGCCACAGGTGCGGCGTGCGGCAGCCCGGCACCGTCGAAGGCGTGAACTCGTACATCGTGTAGGCGGGCGCGGCCTCGCCGTCGTAGGCGATGAGCGGCGAACCCTCGTAGAAGTAGCCGAAGTTGAGGCCGCCGCAGCAGTACTGCTGCACGTTCAGGTCGTACAGCGCCTGGCCGCGCGCGGCGCGCAGCGCGTCGCCCTCGGGCCCGGGCGCCTCGATGTTCTCGGGCACGCCTTCGCGTTGGCGCTGGAGCGCGAGCGCGTGGTTCATCGCGAACCGCGACACCTGCTCGGTGATCGGCTGGCGCTCGGCCTCGTGCGCCGCGAGCGCGCCCTCGGCCAGCCAGCCGTGCAGCCGGCCCGCGAGCAGCCACGAGAGGTTCATCGCATCGGCGATGCCGGCGTTCATGCCGTAGCCCGCCATCGGAATCCACAGGTGCGCGGCGTCGCCGCAGATGAACACGCGGCGGTCGCGGAAGCGGTCGGCCACGAGCCGGCGGCCGACCCAGTCTTCGTTGGAGATCACTTCGTACGCGAAGTCCTCGCCCACGCCCAGGATCTGGCGGATCGCCCAGTCGCGGTCGATCGAATCGAAGTCGGTCTCTTCGGGCAGCAGGTAGTTGTGCAGCAGCCAGGTCTCGCGCCCGTCGATGGCGTACACGTTGCCGCAGCGGCGCGGGTTCAGCGCGAAGGTGGCCCAGGCCGGCGGGTGCTTCAGCAGGCCCAGCAGCGCGGGCGCACGGAAGTAGGTCGACTGCACGCGGCCCACCACGTCGGTGCCGTGCAGGCTGGCGCCGATCTTCTTGCGCACCGTCGAGCGGCTGCCGTCGCAACCGACGAGGTACTGGCAGCGGATGCGCACCGCGCGGCCGTCGTCCAGGTCCACGCCCGTGGCCCACACGCCCTCGTCGTCCTGCTCGAAGTCGTCGATGCGCGTGCGGTTGCGGATGCGCAGGCCGGGCGTGCCCTCGGCATGCGCGAACAGCACCGGCTCGAGAAAGATCTGGTTGATGCGGTGCGGCGGCTCCGCCGTGGGCCACCAGGTGTCGGGGCCGCCGGTGGCGGTGTAGCGCTCGCGGCGCGCGGGGATCGGAATGCGCGACAGCTCCATGCCCGTCACGGCCGTGCGGTAGGCCACGTCGTTGGGGTAGTCGGCCGGCAGGCCCGCGTCGCGCAGTGCCTGCGCCACGCCCAGGCGGCGGAACACCTCCATCGAACGCGCCGCCACGTGGTTGCACTTCACGTTGGGTGGCTCGCCGCGGTGGCGGATCTCGGTCATCAGCACGTCGATGCCGCGTTGCGCCAGGTCGATGGCCAGCGTCAGCCCCACGGGGCCGGCGCCGACGATCAGCACCTGGGCTTGCAGTTGCTCGGTCATGGGTCGCTTGTCTCCAGATTCTTGTGAGGCGCCATTACAGTGCCGAACCGGCTCGCGGAAAAAGTGAAACTTTCATGGCCATTCATAAAAAACCGTTATCAATGCGCGGTGTGCCCTCGGTGCGGCAGTTGCGCGCGTTCGCGGCCGTGTACCACAGCGGCCAGCTGTCGAGCGCGGCGGCTGCGCTGTCGCTGACGCAGCCGGCCGTCAGCGTGCTGCTGCGCGAACTCGAAGCGCGGCTCGGCGTGCGCCTGTTCGACCGCACCACGCGTTCGCTGCAACGCACCGAGGCCGCGAACGAAGCCATCGCCTATGCCGAGCGCGTGCTGGCCGAACTCGATGCGTTGGGCACCGGCATGGCCGAGCTGGCGGCGGGCCGGCGCGGGCGCGTGCGCATCGCGGCCACGTCCACCATCGCGCAGACGCTGATGCCCAAGGCCCTGCGCCGCTACCTCGACCTGCATCCCGACGTGAAGGTGGCCATCGAAGACTGCGCGCCCGGGCAGTTCGTGGAGAAGGTCCTCGGCGAGCAGGTCGACTTCGGCGTGGGCACGCTGCAGGCGCGCACGCCGGGGCTGGACCAGCGCGTGTTCGTGCACGACCACCTGGCGGTGATTGCCGACCGCGACCTGCGCCTGCCCGGCACCGACCGCATCACCTGGCGGCAGCTCGCGGGCCATCCGCTGATCACGGTCAAGCCGGGGTACGGCGTGCGCAGCAGCATCGACATCGCTGCCGCAACCGCCGGCGTGCGGCTGGACATCGCCTACGAGGTGACGCTGCTGACCACGGCGCTCGCGATGGCGGCCAGCGGCCTCGGCCCGGCGCTGCTGCCGGCGTCGATCCTCGCGCATGCCGACCACACGCGGCTGGTCGCGCGGCGGCTCATGCGCCCGACGGTGGCGCGCAACATCGCGGTCGTGACGCGGCAGGGCCGATCGCTGTCGCCGGCCGCGGCGGCGTTCGCGGACCTGCTGGTGCGCGAATTCGCCATCGCCTGAACCGCGCCCCCTAAACTCGCTGCATGGCCAAGGACAAAACAACTTTCGTCTGCAGCGAATGCGGCGGCACCAGCCCCAAGTGGCTCGGCAAATGCCCCAGCTGCGGTGCATGGAACACACTCATCGAACAGGTCGCCGGCGCGGCCAACGGACCGGCCAACAACCGCTTCGGCACGCAGTTCGCGTCGCTCGCGGGCGCCTCCGAACTCGCCACGCTCTCGGAAATCGAAGCCACCGATGTCGCACGCACGCCCACCGGGCTCGACGAGCTCGACCGCGTGCTCGGCGGCGGCATCGTGTCGGGCGGCGTCACGCTGATCGGCGGCGACCCGGGCATCGGCAAGTCGACGCTGCTGCTGCAGGCGGTCGATGCGCTGCAGCGCGCGGGGCAGAACGCGCTGTACGTCACCGGCGAGGAAAGCGGCTCGCAGGTGGCGCTGCGCTCCAAGCGGCTCGGGCTCGACCACTCGCAGGTGCAGGTGCTGGCCGAGATCCAGCTCGAAAAAATCATCGCCACGCTCGACGCCACGCGCCCGGCCATCGCGGTGATCGACTCCATCCAGACCGTGTACTCCGACCAGCTCACCTCCGCGCCCGGCTCGGTGGCGCAGGTGCGCGAGTGCGCGGCGCACCTCACGCGCTTTGCCAAGACCAGCGGCACGGCCGTGGTGCTGGTGGGCCATGTCACCAAGGAGGGCGCGCTGGCCGGCCCGCGCGTGCTCGAGCACATGGTCGACACGGTGCTGTACTTCGAGGGCGACACGCACTCGAGCTTTCGCCTCGTGCGCGCCATCAAGAACCGCTTCGGCGCGGTGAACGAGATCGGCGTGTTCGCCATGACCGAACGCGGCCTGAAGGGCGTGACCAACCCGAGTGCGATCTTCCTGAGCCAGCACGCCGAGCCGGTGCCCGGCAGCGTGGTGCTGGTCACGCTCGAAGGCACGCGGCCGATGCTGGTGGAAATCCAGGCGCTGGTCGACAACGGCGGACCGAGCCCGCGCCGGCTGTCGGTGGGCCTGGACCGCGACCGCCTCGCGATGCTGCTGGCCGTGCTGCACCGCCACGCGGGCGTGGCCTGCATGGACCAGGACGTGTTCGTCAACGCGGTGGGCGGCGTGCGCATCAGCGAGCCCGCGGCCGACCTGGCCGTGATGCTGGCCATCACCTCCAGCCTGCGCGGCAAGCCGCTGCCCAAGGGCTTCATCGCCTTCGGCGAAGTCGGCCTGGCCGGCGAGGTGCGGCCCGCGCCGCGCGGCCAGGAGCGCCTGCGCGAAGCGGCCAAGCTGGGCTTCAGCGTGGCCGTGGTGCCGAAGGCCAACGCGCCGCGCAAGGGCACGAAGGAGATCGAGGGCCTGACCATCCACCCGGTCGACCGCATCGAGGAAGCGATGGACGTGGTACGACGGCTCGACTGACGCGCACCCGCACGACAACACCCCCACCAGGAGACCCCCCATGCAACTCATCGTCTCCGCCGGGCTGATCGCCGTGGTCGTGCTGTGGGGGTTGATCTCTCCCGCGTCGCTCGACCGCGTGTTCAGTACCGCGCTCGCCGACATCACGCGCAACTTCGGCTGGTTCTACCTGTGGGTGGTGCTCGGGCTGGTGGTGCTGGCCTTCTTCCTGGCGTTCAGCCGCTTCGGCGACCTGAAGCTGGGCGACGAGGACGACGAGCCCGAGTTCTCCATCGGCGCCTGGTTCGCGATGCTGTTCGCGGCCGGCATGGGCATCGGCCTGGTGTTCTGGGGCGTGGCCGAGCCGATCTCGCACTACGCGAACCCGCCGCCCGGTGTGATCCCCGGCACGCCCGATGCGGCCGGCGTGGCCATGCGCTACGCCTTCTTCCATTGGGGGCTGCACCCCTGGGCGATCTACGGCATCGTCGGCCTGTCGATCGCCTTCTTCAGCTTCCGCCGCAAGGCGCTGCCGCTGGTCAGCTCGGCCACCGAGGCGCTGCCGTGGCGCTTCGTGCAGCGGCTGTCGCCGGCCTTCAACGTGCTGGCCGTGGTGGCCACCGCCTTCGGCGTGGCGGCCTCGCTGGGCATGGGCGCCACACAGATCAACAGCGGGCTGCACGCGGCCTTCGGCACGGACATCGGCCGCTGGACGCAGGCGGTGATCATCGTGGTGACGACGGTGCTGTTCATCACCTCGGCGGTCACGGGCGTCGAGCGCGGCGTGAAGTGGCTGTCGATGGGCAACCTGGTGCTGGCGGCGCTGCTGGCGCTCACGGTGCTGGTGGTGGGGCCGACCATCGCCATCGTCGAGACCTTCACCAACACGCTGGGTTCGTACCTTGCCGAGTTCGTGCGCATGAGCCTGCGCATGAACCCGTTCCGCAACAGCTCGTGGGTGGCCGACTGGACGCTCTTCTACTGGGCCTGGTGGCTGGCGTGGTCGCCGTTCGTGGGCCTGTTCATTGCGCGCGTGTCGCGCGGGCGCACGATCCGCCAGTTCATCCTGGGCACGGTGATCGCGCCCACGCTGGTGGGCTTCGCGTGGTTCTCGGTGTTCGGTGGCGCCGCGCTCAACTTCGAGATCTTCCAGGGCGTGCCACTGGTCGAGTCGGTGAAGGCCGACGTGTCGACCACCATGTTCGTGATGTTCCAGGCGATGCCCATGGGCGGGCTGCTGTCGATCGTGGCCACGCTGCTGGTGTTCGTGTTCTTCGTGACCTCGGGCGATTCCGCGACGCTGGTGCTGGGCATCATGAGCACGAAGGGCAATCCGAACCCGCCTGCCCGCGTCAAGATCACCTGGGGCGTGCTGGTGGCGGCGATTGCGCTGAGCCTGCTGTTCGCAGGCGGCATCAAGGCCATACAGACGGCGACCATCGTGTTCGCGCTGCCCTTTGCGTTCGTGATCCTGCTGATGGCGCTGTCGGTCACGCTGGCCATCCGCGACGACTGGAACGCCGAGCAGAAACGCGAACGCGAGCTGCGACGCAAGATGCGGCAGCTCGTGAACTGGTAGGACGGACAAAAAAACGCCCGGCGCGCGGTGGACACGCGCCGGGCCTACCCTCCCTACCTTCCCTGGCCTCCCTGGCCTCCCTGGCCTTCTCTGATTCGTTGCTTAGCTTCCGATGTGCATCGTGAACGCCGGCCCGTTGTTGAGCACGCACTGGCCGCTGCCCAAGGTGGCGGAGTTCATCGTGTACTGGCAACTCAGGTTGCCGCCGCGACTGCCGGTGGCGTTCGCCACGCCGGTGGTGCGCGAGCCGGCCACGCGGGTCGCTTCTCCCTGAAACTGTTCGGCGCCGATCTGCGCATTGAAGTGGCCGCGGCCGTTCATGTCGTTGGTCACCGTGCCCCCGACGGCGCCGTAGCGCGCAGCTTCGGCGTTCGACGGATACAGCCGCGCGCTGAAGGTCTGTGACACCGGCCCCGGTGCGACGGCGTAGCTTTGCTGCGACGGCGCGATGGGAGCGGGTTGTCCGAGCGGCACCACGTAGCAGCCGCTGAGGACGGTGCCCGCGAGTGCGGCGGCAAGGGTGAGTCGAACGATGGTGACGGAACGCGGGATGTTCATGCGTTTCTCGGTGGCCCGGGCAGATGCCCGTGCGGCGAAATGTGCCCGCACCCGCCCCGGCACCGTGCGCCTTTCGCCGGGAGTACCGCTTTCTGCGCCCGGCGGTAGCCACGGCGGCTACTGCGGCGGGGTCGGGGCCGCACAATCGCGGGCCGTTTCCCGCTGTCGCCGAATGAAATCCACCGCACCGCCCATTGCCGCCGTCATGGTCCACGTCACCGATGTGAACGCCGCACTGCGCTGGTACGCCGACGCCTTCCCCGATGCGGTGTCGATGTCCATCGGCTCGCCGGCCTTCGAGTGCCTGTCGGTCCACGGTGTGCTGCTGGAACTCGTGCCGGCCGATGCGAAGGTCGGCGCGGGTGCTTCAGGTTCGGTCGTGTACTGGAACGTGGCGGATTTCGATGCCGCGCTGGCCCACTTGGAGGCGTGCGGCGCGCCGCTGTACCGCGGCCCGCTGCGGCTGGAGGGCGACGAACACATGGCGCAGGTGCGCGACCCCTGGGGCAACTGCATCGGCCTGCGGGGGGCTTCCACCGGGCGGCGACAATGCGCCCCATGAATTTCCAGAAATTGCTGGTGCCCGTGGGGGCCGTCGTTCTCCTCGGCCTGTCCTGGCACCAATACGGATGGGGCGGCGTGGCGTTCGCCGGCGGTGCGATCGTGATGTTCCTGCTGATGCACTTCAACCGCACGATGCAGGTGCTCAAGCGGGCCGCCGACCGGCCCATCGGCACGGTGGCGAGCTCGGTGATGCTGAATGCCAAGCTCAAGCCCGGTGTGACGCTGATGCACGTCATCGCGATGACGCGCGCGCTCGGCGAGCAGCGCTCGCCCGAGAACGAGCAGCCCGAGCTGTACCGCTGGACCGATGCCGGCGGCTCCTACGTCGATGCCGTGTTCAACGGCGGCAAGCTGCAGAGCTGGACGCTCACGCGGCCCGAGGCGTCGGCCGACGAAGAAACGCCCGCGGCCTGAAGGCGGCGCGGGCGCTTTGCCTGATTCAGAACCTCAGAACGGCGCGTCTTCTTCTTCGGGCGTGTCGGCCTGCGTTGCAGGCGCAGTGGCCGTAGCTGTAGCCTTCGGCGCTTCATCCGGCGGTGCCGCAGAGAACGCCGCTTCACCGCCCAACGCATCGAGCAGCGCCGGCACCAGCTGGCCGAGTTCGCCGGTGGCAATGGCCACGTCGGCGTCGAAGTTGTCTTCCTTCTTGCCGCCCGCCGCACCGTCGCCCGTGCCTTCGAGGAAGGTGATCTTGCGGATCAGCAGGCCGTGCGTCAGCTCGAAGGACACGCGGTCGTCCCAGGTGAGCGCCAGGCGCGTCGGGCGCTTGCCGTCGGTGATGTGCTGCTTGACCTCGTCGATGTCCAGCGCGTGCTTGGCGTAGCGCACCACGGCCTTGGAGTCGTCGGAGGCCTTGAGCTCGCACTCGCGGTCGATGCTGAAGCCGGCCGGCGGCTCCTGCGTCAACAGCCAGTTGGCCATGGCGGCGGCCGGTTCGATCTGCGTGTTGATCAGCGCCACGGCAAAGCCGTCGAGCGACTTCACGAGGCTGGTGACCACTTCGTCGGCGCGCGCGGCATTGCCGCAGTTGATCACGAGGCGGTTCTCCGCCTTGTCGATCCACACCGTGACGCGCGCGCTGCGCGTGAAGGCCATGGGCAGCAGCTCCAGGGTGATGTCTTCCTTGAGCTCCTTCTTTTCCTTCTTGCCGGGCTTGCGGCCGGTGGTGGTCTCGATGTGGGCGCAGCGCTCGTCGAGCTTGCGGCGCACCACGGAGCCGGGGACCTGCTTGCTCTCGATCATGTACTCGACCAGCCACTGGCCGTCGATGGATTCGACCAACGGGCCGTTGGCTTCGCCGCGGGGCTCGACCCAGCCGGCGGACTTTTCCTGCGAGGGGCCGCAAGGCACGAAGCGTTGCTTGGCCAGCCCTTCTTCTGCCTCGGTCAGTGATTGGGACCAGGCAGGTTCGATGCGATAGACGATGACGTTCTTGAATACGGACACGGGAACCCTTTTTCCACTGGTTGGCACAACCGGCCATTGTCGGGCACCCGGTTCCGGGCTCGGCCGTAAAATCGAAAGCTTTTGCGACTTCCCAGTGGGTCGCACCCCCACACCGCTCCCAAAGGAATCAGGAAATGAGCTCGATCCCCCCCTCGCTGGACGACCGTGACGGCAAGATCTGGATGGACGGCGAACTCGTGGACTGGCGCGACGCCAAGATCCACGTGCTGAGCCACAC